>JBGTHE010000376.1:0-1877 GCA_041746335.1 Lysobacterales bacterium
TTCACGGCTTCCTGCCCAACATGATATTTACTGCTCGCTGGTGTTCTTCATAGGTATCCGAGAAGGTATGTCCGCCATTCCCATCGGCTACAAAATAAAGGCTGGTGCCTGCCTTTGGCTGTGCCGCCGCCACCAGTGAAGCCACTCCGGGGAGCGCTATGGGTGTAGGCGGCAGCCCATCGCGGGTATAGGTATTGTACGGAGTGTCGTTGGTCAGGTCCGTCTTTCGAATATCGCCATCGAAGGCCGCACCCAAGCCATAAATTACGGTTGGATCTGTCTGCAAGCGCATATTTTTCTGCAGTCTGCGCACGAAAACTCCACTGATTTCTTCGCGTTCTGATTCCACCGCAGTTTCGCGTTCGATGATCGAAGCCAGCACCAGCAATTCATAGGGAGATTGTGCGGGATGTTCATCAATGCGGGAATCCCAGGCCTTGTTCAATTCAGTTTGCATGTTCGAATAAGCTCGTTGCAGCAATTCTTCAGCCGAATAACCACGCACAAACTGGTAAGTCTCGGGCAGAAACCAGCCTTCGGGGTTTTCGGTATCCGTCAGTTGCTGTGCCAACGGGTATAGTGCTTCTGTGCGGTTTGTTGAGTGGGCAAGCAGCGTCGGTTCGGCCTGCAATGCCGTCAGCAGTTGGGCCAGAGTCCAGCCTTCCACGATTGTAAATTGGTATTGAATGACTGCGCCCGCTTGTAGCATTTGCAAAAGCTGAGGTGCCGTCGAACCGCTCTCGAGCAGGTATTCTCCGGCTTTCAGCGGGGTTGGATTCTGCCGCATCAACCAGCGCCATTGCCAGTTCCATTGAGTAACGCCGAGTTCCTGGAGTCGATGGATCACGGCACGACCGCTCATACCCTGGTCAACTAAAAACACTGGGCTGTCCTGTTGAATGTTCAGCGGCTGCTGCAAAAATTCCTCGTAGTTCTGGCGCAGCAGCCAGAATCCGGATGAAAGTAAGAGGGCAGCCAGAAGCAAAACCAGTAGCAACGACTTGACGAAACCAGAACCGTAAGCGTTCATGCAATGGAATACCGCCAGCGCTGCGACAAGGGTTTATTCATTGCTGAGCGAGCCATTGCTGGACTTCGCGGGTGCGCGGCCCGATTTCGTATTGCCAGTGATCTATTTTCCTGACAGGAACAATGCCGCGAATGGCGTTGCACAGAAAAATTTCCTGGGCGTCGGGCAACATGTCGAGCATGATGCGGCGTTGTTCACACAGAGGACGAAACGCTTGCAAGACCGCTGCCCGCATTACACCGCGCACACCGCACCGATCCAGGCGCGGGGTTAATAAACGTCCGCCCAGCACCAGGAAAATATTGCTGGAAGTAGCACTGACGACATGATCTTCAGGGTCCAGCAATATTCCCTCGTCAACACCGGGCTGATCAACTTCAGAGCGTGCCAATACCTGCTCCAGCCGATTGAGATGCTTGATGCCGGCGAGTCGCGGTTGCACAGCGAGGCGAAGGCTGCAAAGTCTGGTGCTTATGCCTGTTTGAACCTGTGACTGCACCTGTTCCGGATACCCGTGGGCAGAAACGATGCGCGTGGGTGCAACCGGATTTCCTGCTGCGTAACCTCGGCCGGATCCTCCCCGGGTCAGGATGATTTTTACCACGCACAGATTGCGCCCAGCAGTAACGGTCTGAACCTCACGCAGTAACAACTGCTGTGGCATCAGTGGAATTTTGAGTGCTTCACAGGCAATAGCCAGCCGATCCATATGCAGCTGCCAGAAGCGCGGCGTGCCGTTGATCATGGCGATGGTTTCAAAAACACCATCACCGTAAGACAACCCCCGATTGCTGGCCGTTACCAGGCGGGAAATCTCACCGTCTATCAGGCAATCAAGCATGCTTTT
>JBGTHE010000377.1:0-4343 GCA_041746335.1 Lysobacterales bacterium
TTGGCCATATTCTGCAGCACCCTGCCCGGCATGGATCCGATGTAAGTGCGGCGATGCCCGCGAATTTCAGCTTCGTCACGCACGCCACCCAATGACATCCGCACAAACTTGCGGCCGGTTGCACGAGCTATGGATCTGCCCAGGCTGGTCTTGCCTACACCCGGAGGACCAACGAGGCACAGGATAGGCCCCTTCATCTTTCGCACCCGCTGCTGAACTGCAAGATACTCGAGGATGCGTTCCTTGACCTTCTCCAGGCCATAGTGATCTTCTTCGAGAATGTTCTCAGCCTCATCCAGTTTCTTGCGAATGCGGCTGCGCTTTTTCCACGGCACGTTCAGCATCCAGTCGATGTAGTTACGCACCACAGTGGCTTCAGCCGACATGGGCGACATCATTTTCAATTTGTTGAGTTCTGAATTAGCCTTCTTTTCCGCCTCTTCACTCATACCGGATTCGTCGATGCGACGAGCCAGGTCATCCAGGTCGTTGGGCGCATCATCCATATCACCCAGTTCTTTCTGAATGGCCTTCATTTGCTCGTTCAGGTAATACTCGCGCTGGCTCTTCTCCATCTGGGTCTTGACTCGACCACGGATGCGCTTTTCCAGCTGCAATACGTCAATTTCGCCTTCCACCAGCGCCATCAGGTGTTCCATCCGTCGGCGCGGACTGCCCATTTCCAGCAGCACCTGCTTTTCTTCGAGACGAATGGCCATGTGTGCAGCAACGGTATCGGCGAGACGACTGGCATCTTCAATGCCTGCCAACGTGGTCAGTAGTTCGGGAGGAATCTTACGATTGAGTTTCACATACTGTTCAAACAGAGAAACCAAGGAACGCATTGTGACTTCCAGCTCTTTTTCAGTCGCTTCCTCGTCTACCGGAATAAGCTCCCAGTGCGCCTCAAAATAGCCGCTTTCCAGTTCATACTTGTTGATGCGAACGCGTTCACCGCCTTCTACCAACACTTTGGTCGTGCCGTCGGGCAGTTTGAGCAACTGCAGCACGGTGGCCAATGTTCCAACTTCAAACAGATCACCTTCTGCGGGTTCATCGACTTCTGCACTGCGCTGCGTTACCAGAACTATGCGCTTATCTACGTCCATTGCTTTATCTAGCGCCAGGATCGAACGCTCGCGCCCCACAAACAGCGGAATAACCATGTATGGATAAACTACAACATCGCGCAGGGAAAGCACGGGTGTTGGTTGATGAGCTTTCTGGGGGTCAACTTTGCTTTTCGTAGACTCGGTCATTGATTCTCTCCGGCATGCGGCCAGCACCGCTCAAAGTTGACCGGCGTTGCTCATGTCTTTATGAATAGTAGGCGGGGGGGCATGCCCCTTCAAGCCAATTGACTTGAAATATTGTTGCTAAAGATGAAATTTCAAGTGAACGACTGATACGCAAAACGGATTTCTATATCGTAGCAATATGTCGAAGAAGGAGTGTTGAGCGGGGGTAACTGTTGCGTAACGACTGTTTGATGGTCGAAAAGCGTGCCCTAGGAACGATCTCCGGCGCGCAGGGCCTGGGGAGAGTTTTCGTACAAAAAGTAAGGTTCGGCGTCGCCCTTAATTACTGATTCGTCTACTACCACTTTAGAGACGTTCTCCAATGATGGCAGGTCATACATGCTGTTCAGTAAGACTCCTTCCAGTATGGTCCGCAGTCCGCGAGCACCGGTTTTGCGGGCCATAGCTTTACGGGCTATAGCCTGCAGAGCATCTTCGCGGATTTCCAGTTCGGCATCTTCCATGGCAAACAATTGCTTGTATTGTTTGATAAGGGCGTTCTTCGGTTCGATCAGGATTCTCACCAGCGCTTCCTGATCCAATTCTTCCAGAGTGGCGACCACCGGCAGTCGGCCGACAAATTCGGGAATCAGACCGTACTTCACCAGATCTTCCGGCTCAACGTCGAGCAATAACTCGCCCACGTTTTCAATTTTCTCGCGATTTTTGACTTGCGCCGAAAATCCTATACCCGACGAAGCCGACCGTGCCTGTATGACTTTCTCCAAACCCGCAAATGCCCCGCCGCAAATGAACAGAATCTGACCGGTGTCGACTTGCAGGAACTCCTGCTGCGGATGCTTGCGACCACCCTGTGGAGGCACTGATGCGATTGTTCCCTCAATGAGCTTCAGAAGAGCCTGCTGCACACCCTCGCCAGACACATCACGGGTGATAGAAGGATTCTCTGCTTTACGTGAAACCTTGTCGATTTCATCAATGTAGACAATACCCGTTTGGGCCTTTTCTACGTCGTAATCGCATTTCTGCAGCAGCTTCTGGATGATGTTTTCAACATCTTCACCAACGTAACCTGCTTCGGTGAGTGTGGTGGCATCAGCTATGGTGAAAGGCACATTCAGCATGCGGGCAAGCGTTTCCGCGAGCAATGTCTTGCCGGAACCGGTGGGACCAATCAGCAGGATATTGCTCTTGCTGAGCTCAACTTCATTATCGCGAGCTTTCGATTCTAGTCGCTTGTAATGGTTGTAAACGGCTACGGAAAGCACTTTTTTGGCATGCTCCTGGCCGATTACAAATTCGTCCAGGAAAGCATGGATACTGTGGGGGTTGGGTAAATGATCGCGATCTTTGCTGCTACTGTCTTCAAGCTCTTCGCGAATGATGTCATTGCAAAGTTCGACACACTCATCACAGATGTAAACACTGGGGCCAGCTATGAGCTTGCGAACCTCATGTTGGCTCTTGCCACAGAATGAGCAGTAGAGAATTTTTCCGTCTGTGCTTTTGCGTTCGAGATCAGTCATTTTTTCTGTTTAATACTCTTTCATCAGAAAGAAGAATATCGCAGTGAAAATATTAGCTTTTTTTGGTCTGAGAGTCGACTGCCCTGGTAATCAGAACTTGATCTATCAAACCATATGCTTTGGCCTGATCGGCACCCATGAAATTATCGCGCTCTGTATCAATTGCGATTTTCTCGACTTTTTGACCCGTATGTTTGGCCAGAATTTCATTCAACAGGCCCCGTGTTTTGAGAATTTCACGTGCATGGATGTCGATGTCAGAAGCCTGGCCCTGATAACCGCCCAGGGGCTGATGGATCATGATACGCGAATGGGGCAGGCAAAAGCGCTTGCCATGGTTACCAGCCGCCAGCAACAAGGCCCCCATACTGGCAGCCTGACCCACACACATGGTGGCGACATCACAGCGGATAAACTGCATGCAGTCGTAAATGGCCATTCCAGCAGTTACAACGCCGCCCGGGCTGTTGATGTACAGGTTAATGTCTTTGTCGGGATTTTCGGATTCAAGAAAGAGCAGTTGGGCTACAACCAGATTGGCCATCTGGTCTTCTATGCCACCAACGATGAAAATGATCCGTTCTTTAAGTAGACGTGAGTAAATGTCATAAGCCCGCTCACCGCGTGAGCTTTGCTCGATGACCATCGGTACCAGATTGAGTGCCTTGGTTTCCATTTGCCCCATCATACCACTCTGCTTGTTACCCTATCCGGTGACCTGGTTGGGTAACTCTTCCCTGACTGTCCAAATGCAATTCAATCCCGATACGCTTTATCGTGACGCCATTGTTGCTGCGGAGATTACTTCTTTAAACTTCATCTCCTTGGGCGACACTTTAGCGTTTTCCAGCACCCAGTCAACCACTTGTTCTTCAAGCACGATGTTTTCAACTTGCGCAGTCAACTGCGGATTGCCGTGATACAGCTGTATGACTTCGTGTGGATCTTCATAAGTCTGAGCAATTGTTTCGATGGCGTTTCGTACCCGCGCCTGGTCAATGCGGATATTGTTCTGACGCGATATTTCACCCATCAACAAACCTGCTCGAACCCGATCTCCGGCTTTACCCATGAAAGCGGTAGCTTCTTCAGGAGCGGGGTCACGGCCGGCCTGAGACGCAGCCCGTGCGGCAAGGCTGGCGGCTTCCTGCCGAACCAGGCCGGCGGGCACTTCGAGATCTGGCATGAGACTCAGCAACTTCTCAGTAATTTGCACTTTCACCAATGAGGTGGCCGCCTGCTTCAACTCCCGTTCCAGATTGCTGCGGATTTCCTTGCGCAATGTATCAATGCTTCCATCTTCTATACCGAAACTCCTGACAAAATCTTCATCAACTTCCGGCAACTGGGCTTCTGAAACCTTGCTGACTTTCACTTCCACCCGGGCCTGCTTGCCAGCCAGGGCCTTTTCGCGGAAATTTTCGGGAAACTGCAGCTCTATTTCTGACTCATCCCCTGCTTTCATGCCTTGCAAGCCAGCTTCCAGGCTATCAAAGCCGGATGCCCCCATGACAATTGCCAGCAGCTGATGTCCCGTTTCAGGCACTCTGCCACTTTC
>JBGTHE010000378.1:0-2101 GCA_041746335.1 Lysobacterales bacterium
CGGCCGTCGCCAATCGCCCCTGGGCGCGGATGGCATACGTGAACTCCTGCCCTTGCGGTGCGGGCTCGCCACCAACCTGGCCGGCTGGGTTCACCGCATTCTGCTTCTGGATCGCATTTTGCAGGTCGGTCACCGTCAGGCCGAGCTTGGCGATTTGGTCGGGTTTGACCCAAATCCGCATGGCGTAATCGGACGCGCCGCGTGTTTCGACGTTGCCAACGCCAGCGATACGTTTGAGGGCGTCATTGATATTGATGGTTGCGTAGTTGCCAAGAAAATTGCCGTCGTAGGTATCATTCGGCGAGAAAAGAGAAATAATGAGCAGGGGGAAAGCGAGCGACTTCTTGACGTTTACACCGAAGTTTTTGACCTCAATAGGCAGCGAGGTTTCGGCCTGGGCGACTCGGTTCTGCACCAAGACGCTATCGATATCAACGTTTGTGCCGACCTCAAAATCCACCAGGAGCGTCAGCGTGCCGTCGTTGGCGTTAGTGGATTTCATGTACAGCATGTTGTCCACACCGTTGACTTGCTGCTCGATGGGTGTCGCAACTGCTTGCTCGACCGCTACCGCATCGGCTCCGGTGTAGACCGTCGTGACCTGAATTTGCGGCGGCACGATTTCAGGCAACTGCGCGATCGGCAGACGGTTCATGGCAACCAGTCCAGCGATGGTAATGATAATCGAAATCACCATCGCAACGATGGGACGATTGACAAAAAACTCAGCCATGTATTTATCCCCCAGCTTTCGCTGTGGTCGGCGATGGTGCTGGTGGTGGAACAGGCGGGATCACAGATTCGCTTGGCATCACCTGTGCGTCCACCGGAAGGCCCTCTCTCACCTTCTGCAAGCCTTCGACGACGACGTGTTCGCCAGGTGTGAGACCCGCGTCGATGATCCACAGGCTGCCGATACGTTTTCCCGCCTGCACGGTGCGAAACTCGACTGTGTTGTCTTGATTGACGGTCGCAACACGATAGATACCTTGGAGTTCTTGGACGGCCCGCTGCGGAACAAGCAAGGCTCCTTTTTTTGTCTCGGTGGCGACTCGCACCTTTGCATACAAACCCGGTCGCAGCAAGTTCGTAGGATTCTGGAAGTAGCTCACGACGGTAATGGCACCCGTCTTGATGTCAACCTCCCGGTCTGGCAGGGCAAACCCACCCGGTTCGGCATACATGCTGCCATCAGCCAGGATCAACTCCAGCGGATTCCCCTGTTGCTCAGCGCGCGTCTCCGCTTTCATCAGTCGGGCAACGATATCGGCGAACTTCAGATACTCCCGCTCACTGATGGGGAAAGAGACCTTGATCGGATCGACTTGCGAGACCGTCGTGAGCAAGGTACTCGGTTGAATAAGATCCCCGATCTGTGCAACGGCGATACCCACAATGCCGCTGATCGGGGATTTGATTTTTGTCCACTCCAGATTCAGTTCAGCCTGCTTGACGGCTGCGCGGGCTGACGCAACCGTCGCCTGGTTGCCATGGTTGGCTTGGATTGCATTGTCGAGTTCTTGTTGGCTGATCGCACCCTCTTTGGCCAGCGGCGTATAGCGTGAGATATCAAGTTGGGTTTTTCCTGAAGCGGCTTCTGCGTGGCCAAGTTCACCCTTGGCCTGATCAAGGGCCATCTGGTACGGCCGAGGATCGATGCTGAATAACCGTTCCCCGGCCTTGACAAACGTGCCTTCCCGGTAGTGACGCTGTTCGAGGTAGCCTTGCACCCGCGCGCGGATCTGGGCGTTGATCGAACCGTCAGTTGTACCGAGCCACTCGGAGTAAATCGGCAGGTCCTGCTGCACGACAGGAGTCACCAGGACCTGCGGTGGGGGAGGCAGGGCTGCCTTTGACTGCTCCGCTTTATTGCAGCCGCTCTGGATAAGAACTCCAACCGCAACACAAAGCCCCATCGTAAGGCATCGGACAGGCTTCAAAAGTTGAGGACAGGACCAACAGACTGGCATATTTCCTTTTCTCCCAACACTGAGATCTCAATCGGTCGCACGGGATCGGCACAGCTGAGGAACTTTCTGATAGGGAAAAGGGGCGCAAATCCAACCGACCGGGCAGGTCCTTCCGTGCTCCGGACGAATAT
>JBGTHE010000379.1:0-3801 GCA_041746335.1 Lysobacterales bacterium
TCAATACGGCCACCCACAGCCCCGTGATGCGCAAAGTGCTGGAAAAAACCCTGGGTGTGGACCAGCGCGCCCATCTGCCGGAATTTCATTCCGATACCCTGCGCAAGCGTGACAAGGCCCGCCAGTCTTTGGCTGCTGAAGCCCTTGCGGCCGGGCCGACCCGCGGCAAGGTGGCTCTGTTCGCCACCTGTTACTGCAATGTCAACGCGCCTGATATCGCCGCCGACCTGATCCGGGTGTTCGAGCACAACGGTATTCCGGTTCGCCTCACCGCAAGAGAAGAATGCTGCGGCATGCCCAAGCTGGAGCAGGGCGACCTGGCTACGGTCGATAAATACCGCAAAACCAATATCCCTGAACTGGTGCGGATGATTGATGAAGGCTGGGATATCGTCGCTGCCATTCCATCTTGCGTACTGATGTACAAGCAGGAATTGCCTCTGATGTATCCGGACGATCCGGATGTACAAAAGGTTAAAGCCAATATTTATGACCCCTTTGAATACCTGCTGCACCGGCATAAGGCGGGGTTGCTCAACACCCAATTCAAAACCGGGCTCGGAAAAGTTGCCTGGCATGTACCCTGCCACCAGCGGGTTCAGAACATCGGCCCGAAAACCAAAGACGTGCTGTCACTGGTGCCAGGCACAGAAGTTCATGTAGTTGAGCGATGTTCAGGCCATGATGGCACTTATGGTGTGCGCGTCGAAACCTGGCAGCGTGCGCAGAAGATTGCCAAACCGGTTATCAGCCGCGTGGCTAAACTGGAAGCGGATTATCTGGTCTCGGATTGCCCCATGGCGGCCACACAGATCGCCGATGGGCTGGATTTAAAAAACGGAGAAACCAATCCTCTGAGCCTGCTGCGCAAGGCCTACGGCATTTAGTGATGGGGTCAGAGTCAAGTGCCAGAGTCAATCAATAGTCCCGCGTCTCACTCAAAAACGACTCTGGCTTGACTCTGACCCAAAAATAAACTGACAGGATGCATGATGAAACCATTAAGACGCTCTGACCTCATGAGCCTGGAACAATATTCCGAGCAGCGGGCCGGTTTTCGGCTGCGTGTCATGGAGCACAAGAGGCCTCGTCGAATTGACATCGGGCCAAACTTCACACTTTACTTTGAAGATCGCCTGACCATTCAGTACCAGGTACAGGAAATGCTACGTATTGAAAAGGTATTCGAGGCAGCTGCCATCGAGGAGGAATTGTCTGCCTACAACCCGCTGATTCCCGATGGTACCAATCTCAAGTGCTCGGCCATGTTTGAGTTTCCCGATGCAGACGAGCGTCGCCGTCGTCTGGCTGATCTGGGCGGTGTGGAGCACCTGGTGTGGTTACAGGTGGAAGGCTTTGACAAAGTCTTTGCCATTGCCAATGAAGATCTGCAGCGTTCCAATGACCACAAAACTTCTGCTGTACATTTTATGCGCTTCGAACTGAGTGATGGCATGATTCAGGCCCTGGCAGACGGCTCGGGAATGCGCATGGGGGTGAGTCACGCCCTCTACCCCCACGATGTCAGCCTTTCTCAGCACAACCTGGAGGCTTTGCTGGCTGATCTGGAAAGCACCAGGCTGTGTTGATGAATCGAATACCTGACTCAGGATTCATTTCCGGATTGGGCCTGGCAGCTGCAATTTTGCTGCAACTACTTGTCATGGCCGCTTGGGCGTCCGACACCACTGAGTTGCAAACCAAGCTGGTGGAGCAGCGGATCGAGACTCTGAAACAGCAAGGGGCCACCCCCGAAGACAGCGCCACGTTGCAGGGTTATCAGTCCACCCTGAACTGGTTGCGAGAAACCGAGAATTTCGAACAACTCGCTGCTCAGTTCATCAATGAACAGAGCTCCGCAGTGCAGGATGAAGCCGAGATACAGGCGAGCCTCAGTTCAGGGGATACAGGAGTACAGTTGCCAGACACCAAGGCCTTGGAAACCCTCAGTTGGGGCGCACTGGATAAAGAGCTCGGCCTATTACGCAACGCCTTGCAGGACCTGCTCAGCCAACGTGCGTCGCTGGATCAGCAGATTGCCGCCGAGGTCAGTAGCGTCAAAAACATACGGGCACGCCTGAGCACCATCGACCTGGAAGAAGGTGCTTTGCCCGAAAGCCATGCCCGGTTCGAAACGGGTGGCACCCCAACGCAGTTTGAGGCTTCTCAGTGGCAACTGGCGGCAAAGCGCAGTGCACTGGATGCCGAGCGCCAGGCGCTCAATGCGCAACTCAGCAGCCAACCCATCAGCAGTCGCGTGCGACGGGCCCAACGCGAAGTATTGGTCCGAAAAATTGAAAAATTACAACAGGACATAGGCACGCTGGAAGAATTGCAGGAGCGTATGCGCCCCACGCAGGACACTCCACTGATGCAGGGCCTTGAGCCGGGCACAACTGGCTTTGAATTGCTACAGCAATTGGCGATAGAAAATGCCGGGTTGGCCGCTCATCGTACGCAGCTCACCAGCGAATTCACCAGGGCCGATGCTGAAAAAGCCCGAACTGATGGCCGGTTATTTGAGCTTATGGATCATTTCAATTCTGCACGACGGCTGGTGGAGTCGGGCGGCAGGGCCTCGGTGTACGGCCCTTTTCTGATGGATTATTTCTTGAGGCTGGACCATTACCGTCCGCCCACCGAAAAGCTCCGGCAGAGTAACCAGATCAGCCAGATTGTCATTGACCGCGCGGAGCATGAACAGCAACTGTCCGGCTTGCTCAACACTGACCAGTTCATCGCCAGTCGAATGGAAGCTCTGGGTACCACCGCTGCCCTGCCCGATGAAGTAAAGAACTCGGCCAGGTTACTGCTACAGGATCGCAGCGTTCTGCTGGGTGACCTGATGAGCAGGGAAACTGAGCTGATCCAGCTGCTCAGCAAAATCGACACCAGCTACCAACAACTGGATTCTCTCATCAGTGAGTTCAGAGCTTTTCTGATCGGCCACATACTATGGGTCCGCAGTCACTTGCCAATTGATCGGGACTTCTTTCGGCAGGTATGGGTGGATGCACGATATGCCCTGGGCTCCCTGCGGTCGTCCATGGCCGTGAACAGCAAGCCCACAGCGATCATCGCCATACTGGCTGGCCTGATACTACTGCTGTTGCGCAGACGGATGTGGCGACGCATGGAACGCATCAATAGCCAGATAGGCCGGCCGCGAAGTGACTCCATTGTCTACTCCGCCGAAGTTCTGCTGGCGACCCTGCTGCGCAGCGCGGCGGTGCCGTTGGTGATGGTGGGCCTCGGGCTCAGTATTGAAACCAACTCTCAAGGTCTGCAGCAACCGCTGGCCATATCGTTATTGATGACAGCGGGCGGGGTTATGATTGCTCTTTTCCTGCGGGATTCAACCGCTGCGGGCGGTATCTGCAGAAAGCACTTTGATTGGCCTGAAGATCGCTGCAAGTCCGTTTCCTCCCTGATGACCTGGGCACTGATACGGCTGATGCCGATCGTCATGATCGGCAGTTTTCTGGTGCGTCTGGAACAGAACACACCGCATGCGGTGTTAGGCCGACTGTTTTCATGTATCGCTGCCATCATGATCGCTTCGAAGTTGGTACGTATGTTGGCCAGACGACGTCAATTAAAAGCGAGCCAACAGCCAGATGAAGCGTCCGGCAAAAGCTTTCCCGTCTGGGTACAGGACGGCATCGTCTGGGGTCTGGCCGGCTTCCTGATATTCATTGTGCTCAGCGGTTTCCTGTTGCCGGCACGCATCATCTATACCAGCCTGGCCATCACCGCCCTGATTTTTGTCGTGATAATTTTCCTGCACGAAATGCTGATGCG
>JBGTHE010000380.1:0-9127 GCA_041746335.1 Lysobacterales bacterium
CGCGGCGATATGATTCTGGCTGGCCAGGAGTACGGCCGCGTTCGTGCCATGTTCGATGAGAAGGGTGAGCCTGTCGAATCTGCTGGGCCGTCAATGCCCGTGGTTGTGCTGGGTCTCTCCGGCGTGCCACAAGCCGGTGACGAAGTGCTGTCGGTTATCAATGAAAGGAAGGCCAAGGAAGCAGCAGCTCAGCGCACCGATCGTACGCGCGAACTGAGACTGGCTGGACAGCAAGCAGCGAATCTGCAAAACCTCTTCGACAACATGGGCAAGGATGAACTGCTGGCAGTCAACCTGCTCATTCGTGCTGATGTTCAGGGTAGTGTGGAAGCACTGCGTGAATCGTTGGTCAACCTGAGCAATAAAGATGTGCAGGTCAATATCGTCGCTTCGGGTGTGGGTGCAATTACCGAATCTGATGCTGCGTTGGCACAGGCATCCAATGCCATCATTATCGGCTTCAATGTCCGTGCAGATAACTCAGCACGCAAGATGATTCAGGAAAACGAATTGGACCTGCACTATTACAGCGTCATCTATGACGCGATTGACGAAGTCACCAAAGCTATCAACGGCTTGTTGGGTACTGAAGTCAGGGAACAGATCATCGGCCTGGCAGAAGTTAAAGATGTCTTCCGCTCATCGCGACTGGGTGCCATTGCAGGTTGTCTGGTGGTGGAAGGAATTGTGCGCAGACGTTCGCCGATCCGTGTTCTTCGCGACAATGTTGTGATTTTCGAAGGCGAGCTGGAGTCGCTGCGCCGCTTCAAAGACGAGGCCAACGAAGTTCAGTCAGGTACGGAATGTGGCATCGGGGTCAAGCAGTACAATGATGTTAAGCCGGGCGACCAGATCGAATGTTTTGAACGTATTGAAGTCGCCCGAACCTTGTGATCAGGGCTAATGTGAATCGATATGCCACGTGAATTCAATCGCTCAGAGCGGGTTGCGGGTCAGATCAGGCGTGAGCTGGCTCAGCTGATTCAACAGGAGGTCAGAGATCCGGATATCGGGTTTATCAGCCTGTCGGATGTTGAAGTCACGCGCGATCTGGCTCATGCCAAAGTTTTTATTACCGTGTTTGAGAACGAAAAAGCCGATTCAACCATCAAGGCACTTAAAGGCGCTGCAAAGTACTTGCGTCACCGGTTGAGTCAGGAGATGCGCATACGCTCGGTGCCAGAGCTGCATTTCCATCACGACGCCTCCGTTGAAACCGGTCAAAAAATGGACCAGCTGATCAACGCAGCCCTGGCTGCAGATCGCAGCGGTTCCGGAGATCGTGATTTAGAGGAAGATTGATGGCAGCACGCAAAAAAGGGCGTGATGTACATGGAATCATTCTGCTGGATAAACCCGCTGGTTACAGTTCAAACCAGGCTCTGCAGAAAGTCAGGCGAATGTTGGATGCCCGCAAAGCGGGACATACCGGCACCCTGGATCCCATTGCTACGGGTATGCTACCGCTGTGCCTGGGTGAGGCCAGCAAAACCGCCGGTCTGATCATGGGTGGCCGCAAAACTTACAGAGCAACCCTGTTGCTGGGTAAAGCCACTGACACCGGAGACACCGACGGGAAGGTTGTAGAAATCCAGCCTGTCCCTGATCTCGATCCGGCTGTCATTGAATCAGCCATGGCGCAGTTCCGTGGCGCACTCAAGCAGGTCCCACCGATGTATTCGGCCATCAAGCAGGATGGCAAGCCGCTGTACGTGTTGGCGCGGCAAGGCATCGTGGTTGACCGGCCCGCACGCGATGTAGAGATATATCACCTGGAACTGTTGTCCTGGCAATCACCCCTATTGGTGTTTGAAGTGGTTTGCTCGAAAGGTACCTACATCCGCACTCTGGCTGAAGATCTTAGTCGGGTGCTCGGCACTTGCGGTCACTTACAGTCGCTTCGCCGTACCGGAGTTGAACCTTTCACTAACAATCGCATGTTTACTATGTCGGAACTGCAGGACCTGGTGCAAAGTCCTGATCCGGAAGCGGCGGATTTTCTGCTTTCGGCCGATGCCGGCCTGCCGAATTGGCCAGTGGTTGAATTACGGGGCGATTCGCTGAGACGATTTGTGAATGGCAACACAGTGGACTGGCCTGGCGGATTCAGTAAGGTACGGGTGCATGGCTCAAGTGAAGAGGGCCATCACTGCATCCTGGGTTTGGCCGAGATTCGTGAACCAGGAAAGCTTCATCCCCTGCGGGTATTTGCGCCGAATGTCAGTGTTGAGCCCCGTCTGCCCTCTCTTCAGTGAAAAGCCTTGTTAATGAGCCACTCCGCCGCTAAAATAGTCGGCTACCTTTAACCACCGGGGCTTCGAAGTTTTTGCAAAGACCCTGGCAAGGCCTTCCGAATCGAATTTTGATGGGGCGGATGGCCGCCAGACCGGGTTTTTACAAAGGCTTCGCGGCTCTAGATATGGAGACTAACCATGTCTTTTGATGCAGAAGCAAAAAGCAATATTGTTGGCGAGTTCAAACGTTCTGAAAGCGATACGGGTTCACCCGAGGTGCAAGTCGCATTGCTGACAGGCAGAATTCAACACCTGACAGACCATTTTAAAGCTCACAAGGGCGATCATCACTCACGCCGCGGCTTGCTGCGCATGGTGAATCAGCGTCGGCGTTTGCTGGATTACTTGAAGAACAAGGATCTGCAACGCTATCGCGATCTGATCGACCGACTCGGTCTGCGTCGCTAGTTCTTGCATTCGCTAGTTCTTGCATCATGCATGGCTTGACTCCGGCAGCACCTTGGTGCCGCTGGAGTTCCGTGTTTTTGACCCAACCCCCCTTTAAAGCAGGAAGTAACAAGTGCAGAAGCTGACCAAAACGTTCAAATTCGGCGACCACCAGGTAAGCATTGAGACTGGGCAGGTTGCCCGACAGGCAGATGCTGCCGTAATCGTCAACATGGCTGATACCGTTGTTCTGGTAACAGTAGTCGCCCACAAAACCGCGGACCCAAGTCGCGGTTTTTTTCCATTGACGGTTAACTACCAGGAAAAATTCTACGCGGCTGGCCGTATTCCGGGTGGATTCTTCAAGCGTGAAGGTCGTCCTACCGAAAAAGAAACGCTGACCTGTCGTTTAATTGACCGGCCCATCCGTCCATTGTTTCCCAAGGGTTTCCTCAACGAAGTCCAGATTGTAGCCACACTGATGTCATCGAATCCGGAAGTGGATGGCGATATTCCATCCCTGATCGGTACTTCTGCCGCACTGGCGCTTTCCGGTATGCCCTTCAATGGCCCATTGGGTGCAGCGCGCGTTGGTTACATCGGCGGTCAATACAAATTGAATCCAACCACCAGCGAGCTGGCTGGTTCAGATCTCGACCTGGTCGTTGCCGGAACGGAAAAAGCCGTATTGATGGTGGAGTCCGAAGCCAAATTGCTGTCGGAAGAGATTATGCTGGGAGCGGTGATGTTCGGTCATGAGGCGATGCAGATTGTGATCAATGCCGTGAAAGAACTGGCTGCCGAGGCCCAAGTTCAAAAGTGGGTTTGGGAAGCACCAAAAGCTGATACGGACCTGTTAAGCAAAGTCTCTGCGGCTGCAACAGCCGGTATGAAAGATGCCTATGCTATCGCCGACAAGATGCTGCGTCGCGATGCGATCAGCGCAGTGAAAGATGCCACCGTTGCGGCACTCTGTGTTGAAGGTGATGAGTCTGCTCCTGCGAAAGGTGACGTTTCTGAAGCCTTGTACAAGATGGAAAAATCCCTGGTTCGTGAGCACATCCTGAGCGGTAATCCGCGCATTGATGGTCGTGACCTGAGCACCGTTCGACCCATTTCGGTTGAATGCGGGGTTCTGCCACGTACGCATGGTTCAGCCCTGTTTACCCGTGGTGAAACCCAGGCCATTGTGGTCACTACATTGGGCACGACTCGCGATGCACAGATCATTGATGCCGTAAACGGTGAGTTCAAAGACCCGTTTATGTTGCACTACAATTTCCCGCCGTTCTCTGTAGGTGAAACGGGCTTCATGAGTGGCCCGAAACGACGAGAGATTGGCCATGGCCGCCTGGCGCGTCGTGGTGTTGCAGCCGTTCTGCCAACCATTGCAGAATTCCCATACGTGCTGCGTGTTGTGTCTGAAATTACCGAATCCAACGGTTCCAGCTCCATGGCTTCCGTGTGCGGAACTTCGCTGGCTCTCATGGATGCCGGCGTGCCGATCAAACAGCCAGTGGCGGGTATCGCCATGGGTCTGATCAAGGAAGGCGATCGTTTTGCCGTATTGTCCGATATCCTGGGTGATGAAGATCACCTCGGGGACATGGACTTCAAGGTAGCCGGTACTCAAGATGGTGTGTCTGCACTGCAGATGGACATCAAGATTGAAGGCATCAACGAAGAAATCATGCGCATTGCTCTGGCTCAGGCCAGCGAAGGCCGTCGCTTCATCCTGGGTGAAATGAACAAGGTCATCAGCACTCCACGCGGTGAAATGTCTGAGTTCGCACCACGTCTGATGACGATGAAGGTGCATCCTGACAAGATTCGCGACATCATTGGTAAGGGTGGCGTTACCATTCGCTCCATCACCGAAGAGACCGGCGCTACGATTGATATTGCGGATGACGGTACGGTGACGATTGCTTCCGTGAATAAAGAAGCATCCGACGCTGCACGGAGACGGATTGAACAAATCACCTCCGATATTGAGCCCGGCCAGGTATTCGAGGGCAAGGTCATCAAGATCATGAATTTTGGTGCCTTTGTCACCCTGACCCCAGGTCGCGATGGCCTGGTGCACATCTCCCAGCTTTCAGACGCGCGTGTTGAGAACGTCACCGATGTGGTCAAGGAAGGCGATATCGTCAAGGTCAAAGTGCTGGAAGTCGACAAGCAGGGTAGAATCCGCTTGTCTATGAAAGCGCTGGATACTGCTGAGTAAAGCCTTACCAAGCCTGATGAAAGACGCCCGCTAGCCGGGCGTTTTTTTTTGCCTGCACCACCGCTCCACCATTTTAAATTAAGCAGATAAGGTTAAACTTCGGCGATGCCTCTGGTTGAACATCTCAATTTACCGGCCTTCGCCCGATTGCGGCAACAGGGGCACGAAGTCCTGACGCTGGAGCGGGCTTTGCATCAGGATATTCGCGAGCTGCACATCGGCTTACTCAACATGATGCCAGATGCTGCTCTGGAGGCCACCGAAAGACAATTCATTCGCCTGATCGGCAATTGCAACCGCATCGCGCAGTTTTATGTGTATCCCTTTTCTTTGCCCGGGTTGGATCGCAGCGCAGAGACCCAGGCGTATATTGACCAGAACTACTGCGACTTTGATCAACTGGCGGAGGACGGGTTGGATGCGCTGATCATCACGGGTGCCAATGTAATCAATCCTGATCTTTCGAAGGAAGCCTTCTGGAAACCGCTGACCCGGGTGATTGATTGGGCAGAGGATCATGTATCTTCAGTGCTGTGCTCCTGCTTGGCTACACATGCGATCCTCAAATATCGTCATGACATTGAACGACATCCCCTCCCAGCCAAACGGTGGGGCGTTTTCAGCCACAAGTCCTGTCGGGCCGAACATCCGATGTTGCGCGATATCAACACCCGGTTTGATGTGCCGCATTCGCGGTTCAATGATATTTCCCGGGCACAACTCGAGGCGGCCGGGCTAAGCGTGTTAGCGGAAAGCGAAGAGGGGGGAGTGCACATGGCCGTCAGTCCCGATGGTTTTCGGGTTATTTATTTTCAGGGTCATCCGGAATATGACGCAAACAGCCTGCTCAAGGAATACAAGCGTGAAATAATGCGCTGGATAGAAGGAGAACTGCAGCAGGCTCCACCACTTCCGCAGCATTACCTTTCAGCAGAGTGCCAGGCACTGGCGGAAAAGTTTGTGGTGGCTGCTCAGCAGGCCGCACAAACAGGGCAAGCGTATCCCGATATTCTGGAAAGTCAGGTTGAGCCATTGCTGGATAACACCTGGGGTGATACGGCCAAGGCAATGTTCAATAATTGGTTGGGGCTGGTCTACCAGCTAACCAACCTCAATCGTCGGGAACAGTATATGCCTGGTACGGATAAGAATGATCCGCTTGGTTTGTACAGCAGAAATCTGGACTGAACGCCCCCCATATGGGCTTTTAAACTCGCATCCCTCAAGCAGGAATTTCATCAATGCATGCAATCATACTTGCAGCCGGACGCGGCAGCCGACTGGCAGAGCATAACCCGGAAGGTCGCCCGAAGTGCCTGCTTGAGATCGGCGGACGCACTTTGCTGGAACGACATCTGGATTTGTTGCACGCGTTAAAAATACGCAGCGTGGACCTGGTGGTCGGCTACGAAGCCGATCAGATCGTCGACCACGTGGCAAAGCTGCATTCACGGCCGCAGGTGGCCTATCACTTTAATCCACGATTCCAGCAGGGAAGCGTGGTCAGTTTATGGGCGGCCAAGGAGACTTTGACTCAAGGCAGCGATTGCTTGGTTATGGATGCAGATGTGCTTTACCATCCGGATATTCTGAAGCGTCTGATTGAAACGCGATACAGCAACTGCTTTTTGCTCGATGGCGATTTCATACCCGGCGATGAGCCGGTTAAAATCGCCGTCCTGAATGGGCGAATGGTGGAGTTTCGGAAAAAGCTGGAACCCGATCTGAACTATGACTTGCTGGGTGAGTCCGTTGGTTTTTTTCGATTCAGCGCGGATATGAGTCGGCAGCTGGCTGAGGAATGCGGACGATTCGAAGCAGAAGGGCTGGCCGATTCGCCACACGAAGAGGCCATCAGAAATCTGTTGTTGCGTGAACCCGGCAGCTTCGCTTTTGAGAATGTTTCCGGTTTACCCTGGCTGGAAATCGACTTCCCGGACGATGTTATTCGGGCAAAGGAGAAAATATTACCGTCAATCCGCATGGAGTTTGCGGATTACTGAGAAGGCTTTCAGGGAAACTCTCATCTATTGAACGATTCCTGGACGTAAGCTAACTGTTGGACCAGGTCATGAATATGCACAAGAAATCGACGCAGTTGCGGTCACTGCTGCAATCCGCCAGCACTGAATTCATTCTGGAGGCGCACAATGGTTTATCCGCACGAATCGTAGAAGAGGCTGGTTTCAAAGGAATCTGGGCTTCCGGGCTGGCCTTGTCTGCTCAGCATGCAGTCAGAGACAACAATGAGCTGAGCTGGACCCAGGTAGTAGACACGCTGGAATTCATGTCAGATGCAACCACCATTCCCATTTTACTGGATGGCGATACCGGCTACGGCGACTTCAACAACATGCGGCGTCTGGTAGCCAAGCTGGAGGCTCGTAACATAGCCGGAGTTTGCATAGAAGATAAACTTTTCCCCAAAACCAACAGTTTCATTCAGGGTGAAAGTCAGCCGCTGGAAGATATCGAAACCTTCTGTGGCAAAATCCAGGCTGGCAAGGAAGCGCAGAAAGACGACGATTTCTGCATCGTCGCCCGCGTTGAGGCTTTCATCGCAGGCTGGGGACTGGATGAAGCCCTGCGCCGCGCTGAGGCCTATCGACTGGCAGGTGCAGATGCCATCTTGATGCATAGCAAGCTCAGTCGCCCCGCCGAAATTTTGCAGTTTGCCCGCGAATGGGCCAACCGTGGTCCGTTGGTGATTGTGCCGACCAAGTATTACGCGACTCCAACAGAAATTTTTCGGCAACACAATATCAGCCTGGTGATCTGGGCAAATCACATGATCCGCAGTGCCATTACTGCCATGCAGGCAACCGCCCGGCTGATTCATGATGATGAAACCCTTCTGAACGTGGAAGGGCAGGTCGCAACGGTGTCTGAAATTTTCCGCTTGCAAGGTGCGGATGAATTGCTGGAGGCGGAGAAGCGCTACGCCGCCAGCGCCATGCCTGAGGTAAGAGCACTGATCCTGGCGGCTAGCCGCGGAATTGGGCTGGATGAATTGACGCTGGATAAACCCAAGGTGATGATTCCGGTGGCCGGAAAGCCAGTACTTCGGCGCCTGGTAGACAAATTCAAAGGCCAGGGCGTCAATGAGATTGTCGTCATTGCCGGCTACCGGGCTGAAGCAATAGACGTGCAGGGCATAGAAATCATCGTCAATTCACGCTGGCAGGAGACCGGCGAACTCGTCTCTTTGTCTCAGGCCGTGGACAGCCTGCAGAAAGATACGGTGGTGCTATATGGCGATTTGTTATTCCGTACCTACATACTGAAGAACCTGCTGGATTGGGAGGAACCATTACTGGTCGTGGTGGATTCGTCGCCCCTGGATCAGGCCAAGGGTAACACCAATGATCTCGCCTATTGTTCAGTAGCTGATGACCGGGCCATGTATCAGCAAAAGGTGAGCTTGCAGAGAGTCAGTTCGGAAAACCACTGGCAGGACAGGGTGCCAGATGGGCGCTGGATAGGTTTGTTGCGCATACGCGGTGAGGGCAGACAACAGGTCCTGAACGCCCTGGAGTCGCTGAAACAGCGGGCAGATTTTGATCAGTTGGGATTACCGGATCTGATCAACCAGTTGATAGCCGCCCAACACCCACCCCAAGTGCAATACATTTCCGGGCACTGGATGGATATCAATAGCCTGGATGATTTGCAACGCGCCAGCGAGTTTGCCCAAGGTCAGCGTTCATGACTGTGCGGCAAATAATCAGTTGGCTCGGGATTGGACACCATGATTGAAGCCGCAGATTTTATTCAACCTGCCAAGGCCATGGGTTTCAAAACCTGGGCAGGCGTACCTTGTTCTTTCCTGACGCCGTTCATCAACGCCGTGATCGACGACCCGGAGATGACTTATATCTCGTCGGCCAACGAAGGCGACGCCGTGGCTACTGCCAGTGGTTCGGCATTAGGTGGTCGACCCGCAGTGGCCATGATGCAGAATTCAGGTTTGGGTAATGCCATCAGTCCCCTGAGTTCACTCAATTGGGTGTTCCGCATTCCCATATTGCTCGTTATCACATTGCGCGGTGAGCCTGGTCTGGCTGACGAACCACAACACGAGTTGATGGGCCAGATTACCGGTGGTTTGCTGGACAAATTGCAGATTCCCTGGGCCTACTTTCCACGTAACGCCGACGATGTTGCCGGTATGCTGGAAGCCGCTCGTTGGCAGATGGACAGATCGGGCCGACCCTATGCT
>JBGTHE010000381.1:0-5764 GCA_041746335.1 Lysobacterales bacterium
CAGGCTCAAGCAATAGCAGCTTTATGGTGGAACCCGAGCTCGCAGGCGCCACGCTGGAAGTCTTATTTGTTGGTGGCGCGTTATTGACCGCAGCGCAAGATGGGCAGGAAACGAAACTGGATCCGATCACGGAGTCAGTCGCCCTGCGCATAGCACGGACTTTCGATAGCGGCGTTCTCATGATTCGCTTCAAACCCGGAGCTTCAGCAGGAAACTCACATCAACCCTGGGTGGTGACTCATCTGGATCCATCCCCCGCACTGGAACGATTGCTTGCAGACAGGCCCCATTTGCTGGTTGCTGCCTATGACCAGTTCCTGGACTGGCTGTACCCGCCTGATAGCAACTGGCGCATACCCATCGTTTCCGTCACGGGCACCAATGGCAAAACTACCACCTCTACCATGGTTTCCCATGTAGCCAGAGCTGCATCTCTGCACGTCGGTCTGGCACGCTCCACCGGCGTTTATTTCGACAACGTATCAAAAGTTCTGGGAGACAAATCCGGCTTTCTGGGCCATTGCATGGTGTTTGAAAACCCGAATGTGGATATTGCTGTCCTGGAAACTGCTCGCGGTGATGTTTTGCGTTCCGGGTTCGCTTTTGACCAAAGCGATGTGGCCGTATGCACAAACATCGCCAATGATCACCTTGGCCAACACGGTGTGGAAACCGTAGACCAGCTGGCTGTCGTTAAGCGATCAATCCTGGAACGATCGACGGGAGCGGTGATTCTGAATGGCGACGACTCTCTTTGCCTGAATATGTTGCCCCACCTGCATGGGCGGAGCGTTTACCTGACCAGCTTTCAAGAAAATGCAGAAGTAGTAAGACAACATGCACCCGCAGAACTCCGGTCTGATCTCAGGGTGATCAACGTAGAAACCCGGACAGATTCAGACTGGATCGTACTGCACGAATCTGGAACTGCGACTCCCATAATCGCGGTGAACGACATACCTGCTACTTTCAATGGTGCAGCGCATTACAACATCAGCAATGCCATGCAAGCCATCGGAGCTGCTTCAGCATTGGGCCTGGACCTGGCCATCATCCGCCATGCCATGAGCAGCTTTGAAACAAACTTCGATACTCTGCCCGGCCGTCTCAATATCCATGACAATGGCCGCTTCACTACGATCCTGGACTTCGCTCATAATGCCCATGGAATCCAGCACCTCGTTGATTTCATCGGCAAGTTTCCGTGTCAGGGTCGCAAACTGGTTTGCCTGGGGGTATCGCCCAATGCTTCTGAGACTGCTGCTCGCGGAGTGGGGATTGCCGCTGCAGGTCATTTCGACTATTACATTTGTGGCAGCAAAACGAGCGACAACCCCAATGTCAAAGTAGACACCAATGCCGCAATACGCCAAGGACTTCTATCCTCAGGCGTTGCCGAAAACGTTATTGAAGTAATTCCCGATCAGGACCGTATGGTTTATCACGCGATCAGCTTGTGCGGGTCAGGCGACCTGTTAGTCATGAAGCCGAGCTACTCTGCCATAGATGCTGCCTGGCAAAAAATACTCAACTCCTGAATTTCTTTGTTATTAAAGGTGACCAGGCTTCAGATTGAGAGTTAGAATCCCTGACGCAGGCAGCGGGCCCAAGCGGGTGTAGTTCAATGGTAGAACGGGAGCTTCCCAAGCTCTTAGTGTGGGTTCGATTCCCATCACCCGCTCCAACTGATTCAACAAACGTCTCACGCCAAGTGGGTGATGGGAATCGAAGCCACACGTAACGTGTTGGTTCGACAAATCGGCAGGACAGCCGATTTGGTGCGCGCAGCGACTCGAGCACAGCGAGAGCCAGGCACAGGGAGGTGCCGCAGCCATTCCCATAACCCGCTCCAATACGGGCTCTCAACGCCTGGACCAAAACCGAATCACCAGCGCGGCAATGACCGCGCCCGCCATGTTGTAAACCAGATCCAGCGCCGTATTCAGGTAGCCGCCCACATTGTTTTCGGGCACCAACAGCGTGATTGAAAATTCAATCACCTCGTTCAGTGCGCCAAGACCCATGCCTGCAAGGGCGCAAAGGGCAAGTCCCCCGCCCGGTGGCCTGGCTGCCAATGAAGGCTGGTAAGCCACCAGACAGCGCCAACAGAGCCAGGTAGCCACTCCGAAGCCGAACGCGTGAACGACCTGATCGTATTTGAAGTAAGGTCCGGCTATATGCCAGTTGTACAGCACTGGCGTGCCGTCACCCACGGGCCAGCTGGCCGGCAAAGGCACCAGCCCTCCCGCCATGTGCAGGGCGCCCCAGGCACTCAGACACGCGAGCACGGCCCAGGGCAAGCTAACGCGTTTGTGCACCGTCCAAACCACCCCGACCAGCACCAGAACGATGGCGATATAGGCGAGGAATTCGAAGTTGCCGGATACAAATATCCAGATTGCAGCCGCCAGCAGATAGGCAACCGTAAAGACGATGATGCCGCCCAGCCCTTGAAGTTCGGGATGTGTTTTCATTGTGGAAACCTCCGAAAGGTGATCGTACACCAAGGCCAGGCGCAGGACAGCGATACCCCTTCGAGCCATTCAAACAACGAACAGCGGCGTACATGATGCCGCCATTTGTCGTGAATCGATCTCACCTTGCTAAATCAAACGCTTCCCGGGCAAGGCATACACGGGCTAGAATCTCGTTCCGAACTCACAACAGAACGGCCGATCATGCCTAAAACGATTATTTTCGTAGCAATTCTGTGTCTGGCAGTGGCGCCTTTGCAGTCCATCGCCAACCAATCAGGCTATGTCAGCAAGCAAGAGCAGGCAGATAGGCTTTACGCCAAAGGCAACTTTTCGGACGCCCATAGAAGCTACCTGGCGCTGGCCAAAAAAGGCGACAGCTTTTCCCAGTACCGCGGGTCTTATATGTACCTGGAAGGCCAGGGCCATGAGCCTGACATCGTGGAAGCATGGGCCTGGGCCTCTCTGGCAGCACAGAACAAAGCGGATCCTCTGATCGACTACCGCGACACGGTATCTCGCCTGGTACCCCCGGACCAGCAAAAGAAGGCCTTGCGCAAGCTGGAATATTACATGCGTAAATGGGGTAATCGGCAGCTCGCAAGCGACATGATCACCAAAACCAAGCGCGAATTGCAAGACTGCACGGGCTCACGCCTGGGCACCCGTTGTGAAGAAGTCTACGCCGCACAAATGCCCAAGTTCTGGGGAATCAATCCGGGTAGCGGCAGCGAAGTAGAAAACATAGGCGGCGGTGCTGCGCGTTCAGGCACCCGATCTTCCGACATTGGTAATCAACCCGGATCACCTCAACGGGATGTGGCCTATTACCAGAGCCTTCGCCAGCGCATTAATGAGCTGAACAGCTACATTGGTGAGAATTCCGGTACCGTGGAGCTGGGTGAATTTGAGGTAGTGGATGACGAAAAGAAAGCGGACAGCAGTGACGGAAAGCAATGATGCTGCTCGCTGCTGCGATCAGGCGGGCGACCCCGAATGCCGGATTGATGGTGACTATTGCGAGGTCTGCTCCAAGGCCCTGAACACCGGCTGCATGAAGTTTTCGTAGTTCCGCCAGCTGCCGGCTTTCGGCAGTGCAAACCTCGATTCGGTAAAAGCCAGTTCAACCGCGGATTCCCAAGCCAGCCCAAGGGCACTGACCAATTCCCGCAAACTTTTTCCAGCCTCTGACGCCAGACGATGGCTATCCATTTCGACATACTTGAGGGGCACGCCGGCCTGGCAACGTTGCAGCAATGCGGATTGCTGGGTGTAGCGGCGGGCCATGGCCTCGGGGTCGCGATAGGACGACTGCAACCAGCTCACTACCATGTCGCGTGGATCAGTCTGCATGACAATGACGTGAGCCTGCGGAAATAACCGATAAACTGTGGGCAAGGCCTCCACGGTTAACACCATGCCATCGACATAACGCAATATTGCTGCATCGGTGTGTGCGGAAGTCTGACTGGCTGCACGTTGCAGGCTTTTCCAGTACTTGCGCCGCGCCAACTGGATCTGCCCCACTGAAAGCGCATTCAGAGGATCGCGGCCCTGAGGATGACTGATGATCAGGCGCCGTTCTCTTTGTGCGTCCAGCTCATCGAGGATTACCTCAATCTGGCTGTGGGCTGCCAGAGCCTCCAATAACCGTTGCTGCCCCATACCTGGCCAGGCCAACATAAAGACGGGCTCGGGTCTGCCATCGTCAACCGGCTGAGGAGGCCAGGACCAGGCCACTTCGCGACTCATGGCAGTATCAGCCGGTTGGTTTTCCTCCAGCTGCAAGGCCTTTTCCGACAGTAAGCTCATGACATCAGCCTGCTTTGGATCCAACCCCAGGTATTGTTCCCAGGCCGATTGATATTGACCATCCTGGTGCAGGGCATCGGCCAGCAATTTGACGGCACGCTGGCGATGGGTATGACTGAGATCGTGCCGTCTCTGCACGCTGCGTAGACCGTCAATGGCATGTGCCAAATCGCCTTCCGCCAGCTGCTCTTCGGCATTGAACAGGATCGCATCGATCGGCGGCTGGTCACATTTCAACAAGCGGTTGAGCTGGGCTGCGGCTGCCTCTTTCTCGCCCGCTTGTCGCAAGGCCTTCGCCAGCAGCAAGCGTGCTGCATCGTCAGGGGCCCCACTGGCCAATAAAGGCCGCAACAACTCGCGCGCAGCGATTGCGTCTCCAGCGCCGAGCCGGGCTTCAGCCAGCAATCGCGTCATGCGGGACTGGTCATGGCCAGAGTTTTGACGTGGGTCTTGACCTGGGTCTTGGCGTGGGTCTTGACGTGGGTCTTGATGTGGGTCTTGATGTGGGTTTTGAACGTTGCCGAGTCGTGGCTGCAAGCGATGAATCACTTCGTCATATCGTTGCTGCAACAGAAGGTCTTCTGCGAAGTCCAGCAGCAGCAGCTCCTGCTCTTCACCTGCAGACAAACGCAAGGCGCGCAAATAAGCGCCTTCAGATTCGCGGTGACGCTGCAAGGCCGACAGAGCGCGGGCCATGCCACCCAGAATCTGGGCGTTTTCCAGTCCGAGATCCAGTGCCCGCCGATAGCTTTTCGCGGCGGCTTCATGTTGGTGGCTCTGGCTTTGTGCTGCCGCCAGCAGAATCAGAACATCTGTGGTATTGGGTTGCAATTGCGTGGCTTTTTCAAACGCACCCACCGCAAAGCCAGAGTTGCCGGCCACCATGAAAGCCCGCCCCAGATGAAACAGGGCGAAATAATTATCTGCTTGCCGTGCGGTCACTCGTTGCAAGTATGAAATCGCGTCTTCAGCGCGACCTTGCTCCAACAGAGCGATGCCCATGTTGAGCAGCACCTGCAGATTGTCCGGGTCAGCGCGCATGGCTTTTCGCAAAGCTTGCTCGGCAGCCGCAAAGCGGCCGCGCGCCAGCTCAACTGCTGCAATGCCATTTTGCGCTGCCGCAAAATTCGGATCGATGGCAACGGCCGCGTGGAACGATCTTTCGGCGTCATTCAGCTTACGGGCCTGCAACTGAATCATCCCAAGGGTGTGATGCAAGGTGGGATTTTTCGGCTGAACCCGCAGAGCCTTGTTCAATAATTCCACTGGAGCATCGAGGTCATTCTGGCTCTGGCGGGTAATGGCCAACATATAGAGTACTTCCGGATTTTCCGGCTCATCAGCCAGCATTCGCCGGTACAGTACTTCGGCTGCGGCATAGTTGCCGCTTTTCAGATGTTGCAATGCCTCTTCTATCATTCTGCCTATTCTACCCTGCGCGGATGCTGAAGCTGAGCGTCAGCCATCGGCGCTGAATC
>JBGTHE010000382.1:0-10130 GCA_041746335.1 Lysobacterales bacterium
CATGACAAAAATCACACAAACGGTTGTTTTCTTGCTTAAAGCACTGGTAGCCGGCTTGGCCGTGGCATTTGTCGTGCTCTATTTCTGGCCACAATTTGATCCTTCTGCGCTGCCAGCTACGACTGAACCTGGCAATGGCACGGCAGGCACCAACTCGCTTCCTTCCGGGCCTTTTTCCTACGCCGACGCCGTCGATCTCGCCGCGCCAGCTGTAGTCAGCATTTACACCACTTCCCTGGATCCGCAACCAGTGGATGCGCAAACTCAGGAGAAGCTGGGCCGCAGGGTGTTGTATCGCATGAGCCGCGATATGGGCTCTGGCGTGCTGGTTAGCGAAGATGGTTACATACTGACCAATCACCACGTGATCAGCTCGGCGCAGAATATCCAGATCGGGTTGTGGGACGGGCGAATTGCGCTTGCCCAAGTGGTAGGTTCTGACCCGCAGACTGATCTGGCAGTGCTCAAGATCAATCTCAACGGCTTACCGATCATACCCATTACCGAGAGCGAACCTGTGCGGGTAGGGGATGTGGTGCTGGCCATCGGAAATGCACTGGGCCTCAGCCATACCGTCACCATGGGCATAGTCAGCGCAACCGAACGAAACACTCTGGATTCTCTGGCATTTGAAGGTTTCATCCAGACCGATGCCGCCATTAATGCGGGCAACAGCGGCGGCGCACTGATTAATGCCCGAGGCGACCTGATCGGAATCAACACCCGGCACCTGGGCGGGGCCACTGGCGCACAGAATATCGGCTTCGCCATTCCCATGGCCACGGCCAAAGAAGTGATGAAACAGATCATCGACTACGGTTCGGTGCGGCGCGGCTGGTTGGGTGCCTGGGTATCCAACCTGCCCCCCAGCACTTCATCCGACGGCAAACTGCAGCCCACCGGGGTGATGGTGCGCAATGTGACCCGCGCCGGACCTGCCTGGCAGGCCGGGATCCGACAGGGTGACGAAATAGTTAGTCTGAATGGTCAAGGTGTACTCGACTCGCAGGCATTTGAATTGAAAATCGCCATGGCAAAGCCGGGCACCCAAATTGAGCTGGAAGTTTCCCGAAACGGCCAGAAGTTTGAAACTTACGCAACCCTGATCCAGCAGCCGCCGATGGAGTAAGCCGACGGCCGCGATGGTAGCGCTTCAGGCGCGCGGCAAAGTCACACCTTTCTGACCCTGATACTTACCCTGGCGATCGGCATAGGACAACTCACAAGGCTCGTCCGATTCAAAAAACAGGAACTGCGCCACACCCTCATTGGCATAAATTTTTGCCGGAAGTGTAGTGGTGTTCGAAAACTCCAGTGTCACATGCCCTTCCCACTCCGGCTCGAGCGGTGTGACGTTCACGATGATGCCGCAACGGGCATAGGTGGATTTACCCAGGCAGATAGTCAGTACATTTCGCGGGATGCGAAAATATTCAACCGTGTGGGCGAGCGCAAAGGAATTGGGTGGAATGATGCAAAAGTCTGCAGTAAAATCCACGAAGCTGTTGGTATCAAAGTTTTTCGGGTCAACTACGGCCGAATTGATATTGGTGAAAATCTTGAATTCACGCGCACAACGCGCGTCATAACCGTAACTGGATGTGCCATAGGAAATCTGGCTGTGCCCGTCCGCACTACGCCGCACCTGGCCAGGCTCGAACGGTTCTATCATGTTATGCGATTCGGCCATGCGCCGTATCCAGCGATCAGATTTGATACTCACTGTACGCTCCCTCAGAGGTTTTGTAGTTGAATTGTGGGCAGATTCAACTCCAGCGAGCGTGGCCGTTGTGACAATTCGATGGCCATGCGCCGGGCACAGTCGAGGTAGCTGGCACTGATTTCAGAATCAGGATCCGCAACCATGGTGGGATTCCCCGCATCCAGGTCCACACGAATGCGCAAAGCCAACGGCAGCTGGCCCAACAATGGCAGATTGTAATCAGCTGACATGCTGGCTCCACCGCCACTACCGAATATGGCTTCTTCATGGCCGCACTGACTGCAGATGTGTGTGCTCATGTTTTCCACAACACCCAATACGGTCATATCCACTTTACGGAACATCTGCACAGCTTTGCGGGCGTCCAGCAGGGCGATATCCTGCGGGGTGGTCACCACCACACAGGCACTCACGGGCACTTTCTGCGCCAGCGTCAACTGGATATCGCCCGTACCAGGCGGCAGATCGATCACCAGATAATCGAGATTGTCCCAGTTGGTCTCAGTCAGCAGTTGCTGCAAAGCGGAAGTCACCATGGGGCCCCGCCAGATCATGGGAGTATCTTCTTCCACCATGAATCCTATAGACATCACCTGCAACCCGTGCGCCCGCTGTGGAATGATGCGCTTGCCGTCGGTCTCAGGCCGACCGGAGATGCCCAGCATGCGCGGTACGCTGGGGCCGTAAATATCAGCATCAAGCACACCCACCCGTGCTCCATCGGCCTGCAGGGCCAGCGCCAGATTGATTGAGGTTGCTGACTTACCTACACCACCTTTGCCCGAGCCCACTGCGATGATGTTGCGAATGGCGGGCATGGGTTTCAACTCCCCTTGCACCTTGTGAGCCAATACTCGCCAGCTCAGATCAACCGTCGCCAGTGCAATATGTTCATTGGCTTCCAGTGCAGTGCGCACCAGTTGTTGTAGCGTAGCCCGTCGGCCCTCTATGGGATAAGGTGCACGCAGATCCACGGCCACGCGGTCATCCACAACGGCTATCCCGCGCAACCAGCCCAGGCTGACTATATCTTGCTCCGCCAACGGGTCCTGCACGGTTTGCAGAATGGCTTTGACTTGGTCTTCATTCAACATCGACATCAGCTATTCAAGGTTCTTAATTGGGGGAACCGCATTGTATCTGCTAACGCTTTGCCGGACAGCAGAAGTGCAGGTTGATGACCGGGCATGACATAATTCGCCATCGAGTACAGAAACCGAAATTCATGACTGCGACCAAACGACAAATCCTGCTGACCAGCGCCCTTCCCTATGCCAATGGAGCCATCCACCTTGGGCACATGCTGGAATACGTACAGACCGACATCTGGGCACGTTTTCAGCGCGCACAAGGTCATGAATGCTATTTCGCCTGGGCCGACGATGCGCACGGGACTCCGGTGATGCTGTGGGCACGGGCTGAAGGTAAAACACCCGAAGAGCTGATCGACCGGATGAACGAGGAACACAAACAGGACTTCCGCGATTTCGGTATCAGTTTTGACAACTACTCATCAACGCACAGTGAACACAACCGCGTGCTGGTTGAGATGATTTATCAGCGCTTGAATGCCGGGGGCCATATCGCCCGCCGCAGTATCAAACAGTTGTATGACGAACAGGAAGGCATGTTCTTGCCTGACCGGTTTATCCGCGGCACTTGCCCCAAATGTGGCACTGACGATCAGTACGGCGACTCCTGCGAATCCTGTGGCAGTACTTATTCGCCCACCGACCTGCTGAATCCACGTTCGGCAGTTTCCGGCACCACACCCGTGATGAAGGATTCAGAGCATTATTTCTTCAAGCTCGCGGAATTCGAAACGAAGCTGCAGAGCTGGCTGCAGTCAGGCGCTTTACAGGGTGAAATCAGCAACAAGTTGCAGGAATGGTTCAGCGAGGGCCTGCGCGACTGGGATATATCCCGCGATGCGCCTTATTTTGGTTTCCGCATTCCCGGAACTGAAGACAAGTATTTTTATGTCTGGGTGGATGCCCCGGTCGGTTATCTGTCCAGCTTTCAAGAACTATGTGAACGCCAAGGCCTGGACTTCGATCACTGGTGGAAAGTCGATTCCAGCACCGAGGTTTACCATTTCATTGGCAAGGACATTGTCTATTTCCATACTCTATTCTTTCCTGCCATGCTCATGGGTGCCGGCTTTCGTACGCCGACCGCAGTTTATGCGCACGGCTTCCTCACCGTGGATGGCGCGAAAATGTCCAAATCGCGCGGCACCTTCATCCGTGCACGCACATACCTGGATCAGCTTGAACCCGATTACCTGCGTTACTACTTTGCTGCAAAACTGGGGCCTGGTACCGCCGACATCGACCTGAACCTGGATGATTTTGTCGCCAAGGTCAATGCCGACGTGGTCGGCAAGGTTGTGAATATTGCCAGCCGCTGCGCTGGCTTCATCCAGCGGAAATTTGATAACCGGCTGGCCAGCGAATTACCAGAACCTGGGCTTTACCAGCAATTCCTGGCTGAACAAGCACAGATTGCTGCTGATTTCGAAGGGCGTAATTACCAGTCTGCGGTGCGCCGTATCATGGCGCTGGCCGATCTGGCGAATCGCTATATTGACGACAACAAGCCCTGGGTCCTGGCCAAGGAAACAGGCCGGGAACACGAGGTACACGCTGTTTGCACACAAGGGATCAACCTGTTCCGTGTGCTGATGACCTATCTGGCTCCCATACTTCCTTTCACCGCTGAGCGTGCCAGCGCCTTCCTGGGCTGCCCCTTGAATGACTGGAAAGCTATTGCAACACCGCTGTTGAATGTTCCAGTAAATACGTTCCAACCGCTGTTGCAACGCATAGACCCACTGCGGATTGCCGCCATCGTGGAGGCTTCAAAATCCAGTCTGCAGGCTGCTGCCACGGTGGGGCCCGGAAAGCCGGAAGCCAATCCACCAGAAAGTGCCCTGGAGCCCATTTCGGCATCCATAGACGTCAAGGCTTTTCAGCAAATGGATCTGCGCATAGCGCGCATTATCCGGGCCGAGGCGGTTCCCGAATCCGACAAATTGCTGAAGCTGGTGCTGGATGTGGGCACCGATACCCGCACTATATTTTCAGGTATCAAATCTGCTTATGATCCAGACAAGCTGGTGGGCAGGCTGACCGTGATCATTGCCAACCTGCAGCCACGCAAAATGCGATTTGGAGTGTCCGAAGGGATGGTTCTGTGCGCCGGTTCCGGCAATCAGGAGTTGTTCCTTCTGGCGCCGGACGTAGGAGCCAAACCGGGCATGCGGATAACGTGAAATCTGAAACTCGGGCAGCACATCACGGCGAGCCATGAAAGAATACCTGCTGATCCTGGTCAGCACTGTACTGGCCAATAATTTCGTGTTGGTTCGTTTCCTGGGCCTTTGCCCGTTCATGGGTGTGTCCAACAAACTGGAGGGGGCCATTGGCATGTCTGTGGCTACCCTGTTTGTGCTGACCCTGTCGTCGGTCTCCAGCTACCTGCTCAACCGCTACCTGCTGCTGCCGCTGCAACTGGAATATCTCGCTACCTTGAGTTTTATTCTGGTTATTGCCGTTACGGTGCAATTGACTGAGATGATCATGCGCAAATCCAGTCCGCTGCTTTATCGGATACTGGGCATATTCCTTCCACTTATCACCACCAATTGTGCCGTGCTGGGCGTTGCCTTACTGAACGTGCAGGAACAACACAATTTGCTCCAGTCCGCTTTGTACGGTTTTGGAGCTGCGGCTGGTTTCGGCCTGGTGCTGGTGTGTTTCGCAGCCATGCGAGAACGTCTGGTCCATGCCGACATACCCCTGCATTTTCGAGGCGCACCGATCGGTTTGATCACCGCGGGATTAATGGCTTTGGCTTTCATGGGTTTTACCGGCTTGGCCAAATTATGAAACTTCCAGTGAACCCGCCCATGAACCGGCCCATGAACCGGCCTGTGAAAATGACCACAATAATGTTTGCGAGACGAAACTGACCCATGCCCTGGGATGTGTTCAGTATCGGTTTACTCGCCACTTTGCTGGGGCTGGGCCTGGGCTGGGCAGCGCGACGTTTCCGCGTCGGGGCGGACCCTGTAGTGGAGCAGATCAATCAGCTTTTGCCACAAACGCAATGTGGACAATGTGGGTACCCTGGCTGTCGACCATACGCGGCAGCCATTGCTGCCGGGACAGCTGAGATAAACCAGTGTCCACCAGGAGGCAGTACAGGGATCCAGGCGCTCGCGGACCTGCTCGGAAAAGAGGTTCTGCAACTGAATCCCGAAAACGGCCAGGAAAGGCCGCGCACGATCGCGCTCATTGATGAACAGACCTGCATTGGCTGCACATTATGCATACAGGCGTGTCCGGTGGACGCCATCCTCGGCGCGGCCAAACAGATGCACACGGTGATTGAATCGGAATGTACCGGCTGTGACCTCTGTCTGCCACCCTGCCCGGTCGACTGCATTGTGATGGTGGAGCGTCCAGTGAATTGGCAACCTTCCATGCCTGTGCTAGGTAGGCCCAGCAGCTTCCAGCAGTGGGTCGACTCAAATCCGGCAGGTCATTCCTGATGCGATTGCCCGCGAGAGAGCAAGCCGAGTTGGCCGGGCAAAGGCTGTACCATTTTCATGGCGGGCTGCAGTTGCGCCACTACAAAAAAATCTCCTGCCAGCTACCGTTGGGACGCAGTAAACTTCCTCCACGGCTGTATGTTCCCTTGTTACCACACGCAGGCGCACAAGCGCACGCCCTGGTGGTGCAGGGACAGGCAGTGCTGAAAGGCCAGCCCATTGCGCGTTACGAATTACCGCAAGCCGGTTTGCTGCATGCACCTACATCGGGAACGGTTACTGCCATCGCCCCTCATCCTATTTCCCACCCTTCTGGCGAAGAAGGAATGGCGGTCATCATCGAACCAGATGGTCGGGATCTGTGGTGCAAATTGCAGCCCATGGAGCAGTGGCAAGAAGCGGATCCGGAGTTATTACGCCAACGCATTGCTGAATCTGGCATCGTCGGACTGGGCGGCGCTGTTTTTCCAACGCACATAAAGGTCAACCAAGCCCGCGACAAGGGCATTCACACCCTGATACTTAATGGCGCCGAATGTGAGCCCTACATCAGCTGCGATGAAATGCTGATGCGTGAGCAGCCTCAGCGAGTGGTGCAAGGTGCTTTGGTGCTCCAGCGAGCCAGTGGCGCGAGGCGAATCATCATCGCCATCGAAGATCAGATGGGTGAGGTATGGGATTTCCTTGAAGCTGCCATTGAAAGTTCTGGTGCAAATCATATCCAACTGGTCAAAGTCACAAATATCTACCCCGAGGGCGGCGAAAAGCAACTGATTCAGGTGCTCACGGGGCTCGAAGTTCCTGAAGGCCTGCGCCCGGCCGATCTGGGCTTGTTGTGCCAAAATGTTGCCACTGCAGCGGCCGCGGCTGAAGCAGTTATTGACGGCAAGCCTCTGATTGAGCGCATTGTCACTATTACGGGCAAAGGTGTGAAGCGGCCGGCCAACCTTCTCGCCCTGCTGGGCACACCTATCAGTAACCTCATAGAACAATGTGGCGGTTACTCCCAGGATGCCGCTCGCTTGCTGCTGGGTGGGCCCATGATGGGCTATGCCTTGCCTTCCGACGCTAATCCTGTAATCAAGGCAGCAAATTGCATTCTGGTGCTCACTCATGCTGATGTGGCCAGTGAGCGTGAAGAATTGCCCTGTATTCGCTGCGGAGAATGCGCGCGGGTCTGCCCTGCAGTGTTGTTGCCGCAGCAGCTGCAGTGGGATTTACGTCATGGCTTGTTCGACGATGCTGCAAAACATGGACTCAATGCCTGCATAGAATGCGGTTGCTGCGACTTAGTCTGCCCCAGTCACATTCCCCTCACCCAGTGGTTCCGCTTTGGCAAATCCGAAGGGCGTATACAGACAGAGGAAAAGAAAACGGCCGAACTGGCCAGGCAACGTTTCGAGGCTCGCGAACTCCGGCTTGCCAGCATCCAGCAAAATCGTGACAAGCGCCTGGAAGAGAAAAAGCAGAACTTGCAAAAGCAGTTTGTGCAGCAGGAAAAGATCACTGCAGTTTTACAAAGAGTAGCGCAGCGATCTGCTCAGCCGGTTCTGCAGCATAGTGATGCAGCACCGGTTGCTGACCCTCCTGATTCCATACAACCGCGGGATGACGAGTCATCGTGACGCGTACCTTTGCGACCGCTGATGCACCGCACATTCCAGCCACCAGTTCGGTCGCTTCCGTCATGCAACAGGTGTTGTATGCACTGTTGCCAGGAATCGCCGCCCACTGTTGGTATTTTGGCCCCGGTATTCTGCTGCAGATCGTGTTGGCGATTACGTTCGCTTTAGTGTTTGAAGCCGGCATGCTGAGAATTCGCCAGCAGCCACTGCGTACTCACTTACTGGATTTTAGTGCGGTGGTCACCGCGGTGCTGTTTGCACTTTGCCTGCCACCGCTGGTTCCGTGGTGGATTGCCATGCTGGGTATGTTCTTTGCCATTGTTATTGCAAAGCATTTGTACGGTGGACTCGGTCACAATGTGTTCAATCCCGCCATGGTCGGTTATGTGGTGGTGTTGATCTGTTTCCCTCAAGTGATGACACAATGGTTACCTGCGACTGCGCCGGACAGCTGGACCGTTGGCCTGTGGGACAGCATCATTACCATCTTCAGCGGCCAGTTGGCCCTCCCCGTGGCGTGGGATGCTGTCAGCCAGGCCACTCCACTCGACACCCTGCGCACCGGCATCAATGCCGGACTGACTGTCGAGGAAATCCATAACTCCGTTATATTTGGCGATTTTGGCGGGCGTGGCTGGGAGTGGATTGCCAACTGGTATGCCCTGGGCGGTCTGTGGCTTTTGTGGCGCCGTATCATTTCCTGGCAAGTACCGCTCACCATGATAGGCAGTGTTGTTCTGCTAGGCCTGCTGGCTTACCTGATTGATTCCGGCAGCAACCCATCACCCATGCAACATATGTTTTCCGGAGCACTGATACTGGGCGCTTTTTTCATTGCCACTGATCCCGTTACTGGCTGTACCAGCAATCGCGGCCGACTGTTGTTTGGCGCTGGGGTTGGCGTTTTTACACTGGTCATTCGCCGTTGGGGAGGCTATCCGGACGGTGTCGCGTTTGCGGTATTGCTGATGAATATGGCAGCACCGCTGATCGATCGGTACAGCGTTCCCCGCTACTATGGAAAATAGAGCGGTAAAGCGCGAACACTCCCAGCCCTGGCGCAGTGCGCTGGCTCTCGGGCTGGTAGTCATTATTGGCACTGCCCTGCTGGCTGGTGTGAATCGCCTGACGCGAGATAGAATTACTGACCAAGAGCAACTGGTAGTGTTGCAGCAACTGCAGCAGATCGTTCCCGACGAGCTGCATGACAATGCCATGCATCTAGATTTCTTCCAGTTCAGCGACGAAACAGCATTTCCACAAGCTCAGGTGGTCACTGCTTACCGGGCACGCAAACAAGGTGAGCCGGTGGCAGTGATCCTGCGTTTTGCCGCCATGGATGGTTACAACGGCCGAATCAATCTGCTGGCGGGTATTGACGTGTCCGGCCGCTTGACCGGAGTCAGGGTTACCTCGCACAAGGAAACTCCGGGCCTCGGCGACGGTATCGAAGCTGAGCGCAGCAATTGGATACTCGATTTCAATGGCAAATCATTGCAGCAACCGGCTCTGGAACAGTGGGGGGTACGTCGAGATGGGGGGAGTTTTGACCAAATGACCGGTGCCACCATCACGCCCCGTGCAGTGGTCAATGCGGTCAAACGCGCGCTCATTTATTTCCAGCACCACCAGCAAGAAATTTTTACAACGCCTGCCCGTGAAGAGACCGCAGAATGACCGAGCTTACGGCAAGCAAGGAAGCCAGTTACCGGCGAATATTTGCTAATGGTCTGTGGCACCAGAATACCGGCCTGGTAACCCTGCTGGGATTGTGTCCTTTGCTAGCGGTGAGCAACACCGTGATCAATGCCCTTGGCCTGGGACTGGCCACGCTGCTCACGCTTACGATATCCAATGTCTGCGTGTCGCTGGCGCGGCCATTGTTGCGACCGGAAATCCGAATCCCAGCCTATGTAGTCATCATTGCTTCTGTGGTCACCGTCCTCCAGTTACTGATGCAGGCCTGGTTCCACGACCTTTATCGCATTCTCGGTATATTCATCCCCCTGATTGTTACCAATTGCGCCATCATTGGCCGGGCTGAAGCCTTCGCGTCTCGCAACCGGCCGTTGGCCGCGGCCGCAGACGGCCTGGCCACGGGTATGGGGTTTTGTCTGGCCCTGCTGGCCCTGGGAGCGCTGAGGGAACTGCTGGGCTTTGGAACTCTACTGCGGCAGGCAGAACTGGTGCTGGGATCCTGGGCCAGCAACCTGGAACTGGTGCTTGT
>JBGTHE010000383.1:0-8941 GCA_041746335.1 Lysobacterales bacterium
TGCGCGAGCGCTATCGGGAGCGAGTCAGGCATATCGGCGAGATTTTCGGGTTTCGACGAGGAACGTGAACCCTGTTTTGAAGGCCAGCAGCGGCCTGCTGACACACTAAATGGAGAATGCGCTCATGGCGTTGCAGGAACAGTATGAGCCCGCAGGACAGGATGTGGTTTCAGAGGAGATTGATGGCGAAGTCATTATCGTGAATCTGCACAACGGGAACTATTACAGCCTGACCCAGAGCGCTGCCGTCGTCTGGGCCGGCGTTCAACGAGGCGCCACGATTGAGCAGTTGCAAGACCGCCTGTCCTCGAGATATTCAGGCGAAACCGACGCCATGGTTCAGGCGCTCATAAACCTGATCCAAGCCCTCGAAGCGGAACGGCTGATCACCCGCCGGATTCCTTCGGAGGCAAGTCAGCCCGCTGATCCTGGGCCAACGGAACCGTTGCTCGCCCGGGAGAAAGAGGCGTTCCAGTTGCCGGTGTTCGAGCGATTCACCGACATGGAGGACCTGCTTCTGCTCGACCCCGTTCACGAGACGGAAGGCGAGAAGGGTTGGCCGCATGCTAAAGAAGACACCTAGTGACGCAAGGTTAGAGATGAGCGTTATCGCCCCGGAGATCAGTGTCATCATTCCCGTGCATAACGGGGACAAATACCTGGCCGAAGCCATTCAAAGCGTGTTCGATCAAAACCATACCGGGGTCGAGGTGCTGGTTGTCGATAATGCTTCGACCGATGCCACGGCCCGGATTGCCTGCGGTTTTCCCTCCGTACGTTATTTCTTCCTGGAAAAGAAAGGGGTGGTCAACGCATTGAATCACGGTGTGCAACACAGCCTGGGCACCTTGCTGGCCTTTCTGGACGCCGACGATTTATGGAAGCCGCACAAGCTGGCTGTGCAGTTGGACGCGTTCAGGCGCAACCCGGCGCTTGACGTAGTATTCGGTCACGTCGAGCAATTCATATCGGCTGAACTGGAAAGCCAGGTTAAAGACAAGCTGAGCATTCGAATTACGGAACTGCCCGGTCATGTCAGGGGCGCGATGCTGATAAAGAAAGCGAGTTTTTACCAGGTTGGTTTATTCGACAACAGCCTGGAATACGGAGAGTTCCTGGACTGGTACATGCGGGCACAGGACCAAGAGCTACTGGAAATGATGTTGCCGGATGTGCTTATCATGCGCCGCATTCACGGAACCAATATGGGCATAGTCGATCGCCCTAATCGCAACTCATATGCGCGCCTACTCAAGCAAGGTCTTGACCGCAGGCGCCGCCTTGCCAAGGCATGAAGACCAACGCTGGTTCCATGCATCTTCACCTATCGGCCGCAGAAACCTGGCTGCTGGTTGCATCCACGCAATCCGGGGCCACCGCCCAAGCCGCTTGGGATCAGTGGCGGGCGCAGTGCCGGATCGAAACCGCGGACTCTGACTCCCAGGCTATCTTCAGCATGTTGTACCTCAACCTGGTCGCCCGCCTGGGCGGTCCCGAGGAACGTTTGCTGAAAGGCATCTACAAACGGACCTGGTACGCCAACCAGTTGGCGTTCGCGCAGTTGCGGCGGCTGCTCGAGCGGTTCGCGGAGCACGGCATTCCAACGGTCCTCATGAACGACGCAGCGCTCGTCGCTGGATATTATCCGGACATCGCCTGTCGTGCGATTCGGTGTATCGACCTCGTGGTTCGTGCAGAGCATTGGGACCAGAGCGTTGCTCTGCCCACAGCGCACGGCTGGCAGAAGCTGCAGGGCAAATTGCCCACCACGCCGCACGGATTGTCGGTGACGTCATTCTCCGGCCCGGCCGGACACACGGTGCGCATCTGGACCAACCTGTTCACCGCCGAGCCGCAAAGGGACACCGAAGCCCGAATCTGGGACGCCGCCCAGGAAATCGAGCTCGCCGGTCGACCGGTGTTGGTGCTGGGTCCGGTTGAGCAGTTGCTGTGCCTGAGCGCCGATAGCTTCAGGGAGAATGATGCGGCGTTGTTCCGGTTCGCCGACGCGATGCGTTTGCTCGCGTCGTTGCGTTCCACGTCCGACTGGGCCCGCCTGGTCTGGCAAGCGCAGCGGTATGAGCACATCCTCCCACTGCGGATCATGCTGACCTTTCTGAGTGCAACCCTATCGGTGTCGTTGCCGTCCTGGGTGCTGCCGGCATTGGGCAAGATGGCCATATCGCATGGCGAACTGTTGCTGTACCGCCGGGCATGCGACAGCTTGCCGCTGCGGGTGAAATCGACCTGCTTGCGCTGGCTCAGCTCCTTTCGGCCCAGAGCGGCGCGTGACAGATAAATCCCGGGCGGCCGCAGCCGCAGCGTCCGTCAAAAGCGCTGCCCATGGACGCTGGAGGCTGGCGCACGAGATCCCATTCTCGCGGGAACGGCTGGGACAGGCACGGGACCTGTTCCTCCATCTCGTCTCACGGCACCTGCGCTTGCTCTACAAGGGCTCGTGGCTGGGCCTGGTGTACACGCTGTTGAATCCGATTGTACAGTTGGTCGTCTTCTCATTTGTTTTTTCACGAGTGATGGCTGTCGAAGTATCTTCCTATCCGCTGTTCCTGTGCTGTGGTCTGCTGTGCTGGAATGGCTTCAGCGAGTCACTCAAGATGGCCGCAGGGTCGGTGGCCGGTGCCCCCAGCTTGATTCATCAGCCGGGTTTTCCGCCATTTGCGTTGCCGGTAATCGCTGTGGCCCTGGGTGTGGTGCAGTTCATCCTGTCGCTGTTGATCCTGGTCGTTTTGCTAATCTACTTCAGCCCCCCGCTGGGCTGGCCGGTGGTAGCTCTGCCTCTGCTCATCGGCATCCAGACCCTTCTCATCCTCGCCTTGGCTTTTCCGCTGGCCGCGTTACAGATCAGATACCACGACGTCAAACAACTGCTGGTCGTGGCGCTCAGGTTCCTGTTCTTCCTGACCCCCATTCTTTACGCTGTCGATCGCTTCCCCGGGAACTTTCACGTGTATTTCGCAATGAATCCACTGACTCACCTGATCGAGGCGTATCGCGCCATTTTCATGTTCGGCGTCTGGCCCGACTGGACCGCGATCTTCGGTGTCGCGGCGGTTTCGGCGATCGCCCTGGTCCTGGGGCTCCGGTTTTTCGAATCCCGCCGCTTTCAGTTCATCGAGGACCTCTGAATGACGCCCGTGATGACGGTCGACAACCTCGGAAAGCGGTTTCGACGTTACGGTGTGTGGCGGCCAAAGTCCGTCATCGAGGCGGCGTTTCTTGGCTGGCGACGCCGTGAACCTGACGACCATTTCTGGGTACTCCGCGGAGTGAATTTCGAGGTATTTCCGGGTGAAATGCTTGGCGTCGTCGGGCGAAATGGGGTGGGTAAGTCGACTCTGCTCACCCTGGTGGCGGGTCTCATGCGTGCCGACGAAGGCCATATCAGGGTGCGCGGTCAGGTCAGCGCCTTGCTTGACCGGGCTCGCAGTCTTCACCCACTGCTGACCGGCCGGGAAAATATCCAGACGTCGGGACTGCTCAGTGGCCTCAGCCGCAACCAGGTTACGCAGCGTTTTGACCAGATCGTTGAATTTGCCGAGATTGAGGGGTTTCTCGACGCCCCGGTCAGAACGTACAGCAGCGGCATGAAAGCGCGCCTGGCCTTTTCAGTCGCGGTGCATACCGATCCTGACATCCTGCTCGTAGATGAATTCCTGTTCGTGGGTGACCAATTTTTTCAGGACAAGTGCACCACGCGCATTCGCACGTTGATGCAGAACGGCACCGCAGTACTGCTTACCTCGCACATCGCAGCCAGGATTTCCGCGCATTGCAACCGGGCAATGTGGCTTGGAAGCAAAGGCATACAAGCCCTTGGTTCACCGGACGAAGTACTGGCGCAATACCAGGCAGGAGGCCATGTATCGACAGGCGAACGGGGCCTGAACTCATGACTCAACACGAGACTTCGGACCAGGTCGCCTTTTTTGACACCGTGTACGGCGGCGCCATGCGCGCGGAGCGGGAGGCCGGCCAAAGCGAGCATCACTTTGCAGTCGCCGGACATTCTGTCTGTCTGAGGATTGCCGGAAGCGGATTTGCGCGAAAGCTCCCGACCGCCCTGAGCCACCTCGCGACGCCACCCGAAACCAAGCCCACGTTGACCATTCACGCCTGGGATGATGTTTCGACCGGGACGCAATTACCCCGATTGCTGTCCCGCTACCTGTCGTTCGTGCAAATGCACTGCTTCGATTACCTGGGGCCGCGGAACGAGATGCTCGACTTTCACGGCGAACGCATTCGCGCGCTGATGCACCTCGATCCCGCCATCATCAGCCTGTTTGACCCTGTGAGGTCCGTCGCTTTGTATTGGACACACGATGTCGGCCACATTCCTGTCTGGGACTGGGGCACGCCGTTGCGGATTATCCTCAATGAATGGGCCAGGCTGCGCCAACTCTTCCTGGTGCATTCCGGGGCGGTCGGACTGGCCGGGGGCGGAGTCTTACTTGCCGGCAAAAGCGGCTCCGGCAAGTCAACTTCAGCACTGTCTTGCCTGGATGACGGCGCCCTGAAGTATGCGGGTGACGATTACTCGCTGGTCAGCGTCTCGCCGCAGCCCTATGTGCACAGTCTGTACAGTTCCGCCAAACTGAAAGGCGAGGCCGATTTCCAACATTTCGCTCATCTGTTGCCGCTCGTTGCCAATCGGGATCATATGGGCGAGCAGAAAGCGCTTATTTTCTTGAATGATGCTTATCGCGAGAAAATCATTTCGGGCTTCCCGCTGCGCGCAATATTGGTGCCGAGGATAAGCGGCAAGGTTGGGACCTCCATCGAAGCCTCCAGCCCCTTCACGGCGCTCAAGGCACTGGCGCCAAGCACGCTGCTGCAATTGCCGGGAGGCGGCAGCGAGACCATGGCCGGCCTTTCCGACCTGGTCCGCCGGGTGCCGGTTTACATTTTGCATGCCGGAACGCAAGTGCGCGATATAGCTCACAGCATTGAGGCGTTGTTGCAGGATCTGTGCGCGACGGCAAGGTGATATTGACCCTGTAGGAGGCTCCTTGGAGCCGATCTTAATCGGCGGAGGGCGCTCCTACGGAGTGGTCAGAGCTGTACGATAATACCCTGATGCGGGCGCGCTTCACCGCTTAAAACCTTGTGGTAGGCGTTTTTCATTCCGGCCAGCCCTTCGAATTTTTCAACTTCCAGCCAGTCGCGACTCTTGACTGCGGCAAGCTGCCAGAAATCAAAAGTCTTTTGCTGGAATACACCGGGGCCCCAATCTTCGCCCCGCTTTGCGATATGCGAAGGAGCAAAAAACATGGCGCTACGCTCACGAATAAAGCCTGGACCCATGTCGGTATCAGCGTAGTGCGTGATGCCCACATTACTGCAGTAGCGCATGTTGTCGCCAAGGTGTGCATGCAAAGCGGACAACACTTTGCCATTGCCAGACATGTCGACAATCACTGTCGGTACACGGGCATCGATGTCCTCTATGTTCTGGTAAGAACAAACTTTCTGATACAGCCCCAGGGTTTCGACCCATTCCAGATTCCCTTTCGAGGTGAGCGCGATCACAGGCGGTGATTCATCAGCGCCTGCAACCCCCCGGACAGGTGACATTTGCGAAGCCACATTCACGGCCAGCGCCAGACCCAACCCGGTTTTGGAAGAGGCAGAAATAATCACCAGCTGCGTTGCTCCAAACCAGTCATTGTCCAGCAGGAAGTCATACAGGCAATACGAAGTAGCATAAAGCGGCATCAGTAACATGCGCTCATCTTCCATGGAAGGGTCGAAATGCGGCTCGCCTGAGGTGCGGGAATAGATGTTGTACACCGCTGGCAGGCTGGTTCGATGCAACGAGCCATCAATCAAGCGATGCGGCTTGGGGGATTGCGCTTGCAGCACCACATGGGTACCCATCGGAAAGTAGCCGTAAAGCCTGTCACCCACTGGCACATCCGCATGGCTTGATTCGATCACATCGGCAAACCCCCAGACCGGGATCACTCCCCAACCCTCGTCGGCCGGAAAGAACTGCCAATAACCAATCTTCTCGCCAACGACCCCGTAGGTGATGTTGTTGGCGCTGAGGGCAAAGCGATCCACCCGGCAGAGAATTTCACCTGCTTGCAATTTCGGAATGTCGCGTCGGCTGATGCGCGTTTGCGCCAGATCGTCTTTGCGGACTTCCAGAGTATTTATCTCAGACATGATGCCGATCCTGATCTGTGGCTTTACGCTAAGTTAGGTGAGGTTCGTTTTGCGCCAGGGGAATACCGGATCTATTCTGACACAAGCATCAGGCACCAGGGAGTTTGCGCTGCGATCCGTTCGGCCCTGTTGCCGAGCAGAAAGGCATCCGCAGGAGCCGCCGGTGAGAACAGCTATTTGTAGCCCGCGGCCTGTAAAGAAAACAAACGGGCATAGTGGCCATCGAGTTGCATCAGTTCCTCGTGACTACCGCGTTCGATGATGCGCCCACCATTGCCATCATCGTTGATTACCACAATCTGGCTGGCCATGCGCACGGTGGAAAAGCGGTGTGAGATCAGAATGGCAATGCGGTTTTCCGTCAGCTTGCGGAAGTGCTCGAAAATGGTGGCCTCAGCGGCCGCGTCCATGGCAGCAGTGGGCTCATCCAACACCAGAATGTCGGCTTCCTCGCGCATGAAGGCGCGGCTCAAAGCAATTTTTTGCCACTGCCCGCCCGACAGCTCCTGGCCACCCTTGAACCACTTACCCAGCTGCGTAGAGTAATTTTCGGGCAAGCGCGAAATGATCTCATCTGCCATGCCTTTGACCGCTGCGCTGCGCCAGCGATCCTGCTCATCGAAATGGCGCACATCACCCACGCCGATGTTTTCACCGACCATGAACTGGTAGCGGGCGAAATCCTGGAAGATCACGCCAATGCGCTGGCGCAGTCGCTCTTCGTCCCATTCCTCGAGGTTCTGTCCATCGAGCAGAATGCGTCCTGAATCCGGACGATATAGCCGGGTCAGCAATTTGATCAGGGTTGTTTTACCGGAACCATTTTCGCCCACCAGGGCCAGCGATTCACCCGGCCGGATATGCAAGTCAATATCGACCAGCGCCGGATGACTGGCGCCGGGGTAGGAGAAGCTGACCTTCTCAAAACGGATTCCGTCCTGTGAATCCGGGCCCGAAATTTTACCCTCTGCCTTACTGCCGGTGGGCCGCGCGGGCGGGGTTTCCAGGTAGTCGTACAGAGTGGACAGGTAGAGGTTGTCCTCGTACATGCCGCCGATGGCAGTCAGGCTGGCTGACACGGCCGATTGACCCTGCCGGAACAACATCAGATACATGGTCATCTGGCCCAAAGTGATTCGGCTCATCATGGCCGTTACTGCAATCCAGGCATAAGCTCCATAAAGAGCGACGGTGCCGATCAGGCCCAGCACAAAACCCCAGCCATCGCGGCGGATGGACAGGTCCCGGTCGCGTTGGTACAACTCGGTGTAAATATCCTTGTAGCGCTGCAACAGAAGGGGGCCGAGGCCATACAGCTTGACCTCGGGCGCATTGTCTTCGCGAGCGATTACGGTCTCGAGGTAAATCTGCATGCGGGTGGCCGGCGAACGCCAGCGGAACAGCGAAAACGCCTGGTCCGAAAAGCGGGTTTCGGCGATGAAGGAAGGCAGGCCTGCCAGCAACAAAATCAAAACCGCCCAGGGAGAGAACTGGACCAGCAACACCCCGTAGCTGGCCAGCGATACCAGGTTCTGTGCCAGTCCAAAAGTACGATTCACCAGCGATAACGGCCGGCTGGATGCTTCGCGGCGGGCGCGCGTGAGCTTGTCATAGAACTCCGAGTCCTCGAACTGCGCCAGCTCCAGCGTCAGGGCTTTGTCAAGGATCATCACGTTGACCCTCTGTCCGAGCTGCGCACGCAATAAGGACTGGCAGAGGGAAATGCCGCGTTGGGCACCGGCCAGCAATGCAACAATGCCAGCTTCGATCGCGACCAGTAGCATCACCGGCTGAGCGGTGGGCCAAATGGCCGGGTTGTCTGTTGCAGAAGCGGAGTAAACCCGTGTGGCGGCTACCACGCCATCAATAATCAGCGCACCGACATAAGCCATGGCTGCAGGCAACACACCCGCCATGACGGTGAGCACTCCCAGCACGATAGTGAGGCTGCGGCTGGTACTCCAAACCAGCTCCAGAGCCCGGCGGCTGTAACGGAATACGCCGAGGAAACTGCGGCGTTGGCCATCGAGGTTTTGTTGGTCGGGTTTGAATTCGATCATGGCCAACTAACATGGAGGCAATCGGGATCGGTGGCAAGCAGGAACATGCAGAATGGTGATGGTGTAGGAGGTAACGCAGCTGCCGACTGGCGGCGTGTCGCGAGCACGACTCGCTTCACACAACACAGCTCGCTACAAAGGTGGCAGTTTCAGGGCGTGGCGAGACAGATTGACCAGGTAACGCGCAGCATTCACGCCGGGGCGATCCGGCAGGTAAACAATATCAATCGACTCACCCTCGTCGTATTCACTGTAAATTTTCTCGGAGACAGCGATGCGGTTGGTCAGGGCTTTGCCATCAGGGGTCAGGAATCGGTATTTGATAAAACCTGCAGCCTGGTGGCCTGGGCTGCTTCGACGGCGGGTTTTCTGAATGACTTCGGCTTGCCCTGCAACACCGGAATTCGCCAGGGCTTTCATTTGTAAGCCCCGCCATACCCAAACCGTGATAAGGGCCAATAATATGACTGCACTAATCCAGAATCCCATAAAAGCAAGCCTCCTGCTGCTTTAGAAAACGCTGATCTATCCAGTATCTCCTTGGGCCATTCTAGACCAATATGAGCCGAACGGAAGTTTGTTTCTGTTTTGCGAAGTTTCAAAGCCATCTTCAAAAATCAGCTCTTCTGCCACTTCATTGTCCAGATTCAGTACCGCAACGTTGGCCGGATCAATTCCGTGGTAGGCAGGAT
>JBGTHE010000384.1:0-5580 GCA_041746335.1 Lysobacterales bacterium
CCGCACCTTTCCGCCAGCAGAATAGCGGGCCGGCGTCAGGCTGCACAGTCAACTCTACGTCCGACTGCTCCAATGCAGCATCAATCAACTGCCACAGCGGTAAAAATCCGAAATGCTCCAATTGCAGGTGGAACATGGCGCGGAGGTCGTTCAGGGTCATGAAACGCGCATGGTTGAGGCGAATGGCAAAAGCACTTTCGAGCCAGAGGGCTGATTGCGGCGAGAGCTGACCACGTTCGAGGAAACAATGCTCCATTTCCTCACCCAGCGCCTCGACATCCTGCGCGGGACCGGACAATACGATCGGCAATACCTGCAGCAGGCCCAAAGGAATATCGGTTTCGGGCTGGAGCTCAGCTACGGGCATGAGTCCGTCGTTGGCCCCGATGCTCAGCAGGCGCGGACCACTGACATCCCTGCTTTCCAACAAAGCGGACTTCAGGCAGGTGAAAATAGGGTAAGCCGGGCGTAACAGCTGGGTCTGGTCAAACAGGGCCCCTGGGGCAGCCAGGCTGCAGAGACTGCTGCGCGGTAACAAGGCAGCCAGATCTGCGGACAAATGCGCCAGCAACTGATCAGCATCCGCTCTGGAAAGCAGACGTGGCCGGCTGGCGCTTGCGCCATAATAGCGGGTGGCATCAGTTTCGATGGCAACCAGCAATGGGTAACTTGAAAAGCTTTGCATTCCTGATTCGCTTGGTTTTTTGAGTGTTTTAGTGATTGTAAGGGATAATTTGCAGCTTACCTGTTCAATCAGCATAGAGAAATGTGAAATGCATGAAGATCAACATCCGGATGAACTGAATTGGCAATGGCTGACGCTGGCACAAATGTCGCCGGAGCTGCTGTATCGTCTGTTGGCTTTCCGGGAGTCCATCTTCGTAGTGGAACAGGCTTGTGCCCACCAGGAACTGGACGGTCGTGATCAGCAGGCCTGGCATTTGCTGGGTGAGCGTCATGGCCATGTCATGGCCTGTTTGCGGGTAGTGTTGCCGCCCGCGGGCAATAAGCGCTACCGCATAGGGCGTGTTGCAGTGGATGAGTCAGCGCGTGGTAAAGGCCTGGGGCGAGAGATGTTGTTGATGGCGGAGCAAGAAATTCGCGCACGTGACCCCACTGCAGAAGTGGTACTGGATGCGCAGACTTACTTGAGTTCTTTTTACCAGACGATGGGCTATGCCATCAACGGCGATCAATTCCTTGAAGACGGAATTCCACACCTGCCCATGATCAAACAGTTACTGGCTGGCTGAGACTCGCAGGGCCTGAGGCTCAGAACAGCGAGAAGGGTGAGCTGCCACCCCCGGAGCTACCCGAGCGCCGGCGCCGACGGCGCATGCGTGAGTGCAATTGCTGGCGCCTTTCTTCCAGCCAATCGGAACGTTCCAGAACGACGGCAGCATCGCCCAGACGTGTGGTTTCGGTCGCGCGAAACACGCAAAAATCCCGATAGGCCTGCAATTCATGCTCCAGGGCGTTGGTGACAATTTCGATCATGATGGCATCATCGAGAAAACCGAGGCCGGGTATATCGTCCGGAATCAGATCCTGTGGCTCGGAAAAGTAAGCCAGCGCTTCCAGGGCTCGGGAACGATCTTCGTCTACCAGTCCCCAGGCTTTGTCCACCACCATTCCTATTAACGACTCCAGCTGGTGCATCCTTTCCCGGATGAAATCCGAAGTATTGGAGTTCCAGATCTGCATCAGAATCTTGCGGGCATTTTCGACGATGGTGGCTTCATCCAGGTTACCGGATGACTCACGAGCACGCTGCATGACTTCACGGAAATGATCCAGGTCAGCTTCGCTCAATTCAAAGGTGATTTTCATGATTCGGGGTGCTCGCGCTGGAGTTTGTCAAATACAAGCCTAATGGGCGGCACAGCCATCGTCAACGCTGCTCGCGTGTGCGGCTGGATGCCGAGCGGTATTGGCCCGGTCTGCCGGGCACTGGATACAGATAACCTTCATAGCGGAAGGGTACGTTGCCGTCCTGAGTGGTGCGTATGTTTCCTTCAAGAAAAAAGGGCAGATTGCCTGTGTCGCCGCTTTCCAGCTTGTCCAGTAACTTCTGCTCAAACTCCTCCGGCACTTTCTCCACGACAATATCTTCAGTCGTATTTGGGTCAATAGACAGTGCGACTGCACTGACGTGGCGGGTGAGCTGCACGTCGCTGATGCGAATGGTAATGTCGATCTGCTCAACGTCCATGGCCACATCGTTGATGTTGCGAATGTTGAATGATGCGCTCAGTTTTTCATCGGCCACGGTCAGTGTGGCAATGGACACCACCGGAGCTTTTCCTTTCACCTGGCGTGGCCCGCACGCGGTACAAAGAATGATCAATATCAGAACTAAAATTAACCTTGCTGGCTTCATGGCTTTTCCTGCTGCGAAGGATGTAACGGCAATTTATCAGTTGAGTACAAGTGGCACAGCACCTGATGAGCTCCAGCTGCTGAGGCGGCTTGCACCAGGGAATGCTGTCCCGGAACGACCTCGCTGCAAAGCTCCAGTCGCTGCGCACAACGTGTATGAAACACACACCCGGAGGGCGGAGTCAAGGCGGATGGAGGTTCGCCCTTCAGGACAGGCTCATCGGCCTCTTTCGGATCCGCCCAGTAGCCGGGTTGCCAATTTCGTTGAGTCGCTTTCAGCAAGGCCTGGCTGTAAGGATGTGCCGCGCCCTGAAAAAAGCGCGCGGCAGGCGCCAGTTCCAGCAATTGGCCCAGGTACATCACCGCCACCCGGTCGGCCACTTGCTGCACTGCGGCCAGATCGTGGGCTATCAGGACAAACGCAATGTGCTTGTCTGAGCGCAATTTGCTGAACAGGTTCAGCAGCCGGGCCTGCTCAGAGACATCCAGGGCCGATAAGGGCTCATCAGCGATGATCAGGCTTGGCTTGCAGAGCAGGGCGCGGGCCAGTGCGATGCGCTGCTTCTGGCCGCCGGACAACTGGTGGGGGTAGCGCAGCAGAATGTCGCTTGACAGGTTGACCTCGGACAATGCGGCCAAAATTTGCTGCTTTTGTTGCTCCGCCGTGACTTTCTCCTGGATTTCCAAAGGTTCTGCCAGAGTGTCGGCAATAGTGCGCCTGGGTGACAGGGCAGAGTGAGGATCCTGGAAGAGCATCTGGGTCTGCCGGTGCCAGTTCTTACGGGCCTTCCCGGCCAGGTTCTGTACAGGTACTCCCTGAATGCGAATCTCACCAGACGAGGCAGGCACTAAACCGACCATGGCGCGAGCCAGGCTGGATTTCCCACAGCCGGACTCACCCACCACAGCGATTATTTCACCGGGGAATACAGACAAGCTCAACTCCCGCACGGCTTCGAGCCGGGTACTCCCGCCCGATCTCACCGCGTGCTGCACGCTGAGCTGACGCAGCTCCAGTAATGGCTCAGTCGAGCTCAAGTCGCAAAGTCCGCCAGCGGATAATGACAGGCTACGTGACGCTTGTTACCGTCGCCTGCCCGCAAGTCCGGGCTTTGCCGAATACACAGATCTGTGGCGCGCGGGCATCGAGCTGTAAAAGCGCAGCCCGAGACTGCCAGGTGCAATGCCTGAACTCGCCCGGCAATAGGCTTGACCATTGGTGGCTGGCTGCTACAGACGTGGGGGGTGGCCTGCAGCAATGCGTTGGTGTAAGGGTGAAGTGGGTCGTTGAGCAAAGCAACTGCCGGCCCGCTTTCAAGCACGCGGCCCGCGTACATCACCAGGACCCGGTCACAAATTCGAGCTACGGCAGCCAGATCATGGGTAATCAGCAAGATCGCGATGCCATGGTGTACTGCCGCATGACGAAGCAATGCCAATACCTGATCACGACTGGTGATGTCCAATGCCGATGTGGGCTCATCTGCAATCAATACCTCGGGTTTGCAGCTTAATGCCATGGCAATCAGTACTCGTTGCCGCATTCCCCCGGAAAGTTGATGCGGATAGGATTGCAGAATTCGCTGGCTATCAACCAGTCCACAATCGGCCAGGCTGGCGACGGCAACATCCCTGGCTCGCTGGCGGTCGACCGATGAATGCCGTTGAATCACGCGCAGCATCTGCTGGCCAATGGTGAATACCGGGTCCAGCGCGGACTGTGGTTCCTGAAAAATCATCGCCAGGTGGCGGCCACGCAATTTGCGCCAGCGCCCTTCATCGGCTGATCTCAGATCGTCCTTGCCATTCAATAAGAAATTCTGGCTTCGCACGTGGGCCTGCGCCGACGGCAGGAGACCGAGGAGAGCATTGCCGGTAAGCGATTTGCCACAACCGGATTCACCTACCAGGCCCACCACTTCACCACCATGCAGATCCAGATCAATGCCCTTGATCAGCTCGTATTCCTGACCTGCCTGGGTCAGTGACAGGTGAAGTTGTCGCAGCGACAAGACCGCTTGCTTCTCAGATTGCGTCTGGCTGACGTTCTGGATCATGCCGGCAACTGGCGTGGATCAAGTGCGGATTGCAGCGCGTCAGCCAGCAGGTTGAAGCCCAGCAACAGGCAGAACAAGGGCAATGATGCCGCCCAGAAATTATTGAATTGCCCGGCCAACACTTCCTGGGTACTCTCAGCCAGCATCAAACCCCAACTCACACCGTTCTGTACACCCAGGCCGAGAAAACTGAGGATCACTTCCGCTTTGATGGCTGCAGCGAAAACCACTGCCGACTGCGCCAGCATCACGTGACTGGTATTGGGCAGTACATGCCGCGCCAGTACCCGCCAGTCCGGCAGGCCCAGCAAATGAGCAGAAAGTACAAATTCCTGCTCGCGTAAGCGCAACACTTCGGCCCGCACCAGCCGTGCGGTGGTTGTCCAGAAGCAAATCACCATCGCGAGCTCCATGGCCAGAATATGACCCTGAAGGGCGAAGGCCACAGCGGCGACCAACAGGTAAAAAGGTATGGAGTCGATGATGCCCATCAGTAAAACGATGGACTGATCCAGCCAGGAGTCCTTGCGCCAGCCTGCTGCTGCGCCGGCAACGGCACCGATCAGACCGGAGCCCAAAGTTACCAGCATCCCGATTTCGAAAGCTACTTTAACGCTGTAAATGGAACGCTGAAAAATATCCTGGCCCAGCACATTGGTGCCCCACCAGTGCTCTCTACTGATGCCTTCCCAACGGCCACCACTGGCCCGGGCCCAATCCTGTCCGATGGCGCCCACTGCTACTGCCACCCAAATCAGACTGAACATCAGGATCAGCAGCAGGCCGATCAACCCGGGCCCGCTTGAAAAGATTTGCTGCCAGGGGGACTGGCCATGGCCCTTGTACGGAGCGTCTGCCTGGCCTGAAAATTCCGATGGTTCTGCAACACCGGTATCGGCTGAAGTACTCATCGGATCCTCGGGTCAGCCAGACGGTAGAAGCTGTCCGCCACCAGGGAGACAGCGACAAACAGGAGGGCGGTCAGGCCAGTCAGTGCCAGCAGCAGAGGCTGATCGCCATTGGTGATGGCATCAAAGGTAATCTTGCCGATGCCAGGAATGCCGAAATAGGTCTCCAATAACAGGCTGCCCGACACCAGCACGAGTGGCAGTGAGAACATGATTCTCGTCAGTACTGCCAGCAG
>JBGTHE010000385.1:0-3695 GCA_041746335.1 Lysobacterales bacterium
GCCGAGAAAAATGGTGATGCCTTGCCCGCCGTGCTGCTGATCGGCACCAACCCTGAAATCTTCATCGCCGCCTGCGCCAGCCTGCCAATCGATGAAGACGAATTGACGGCGGCGGCCATGATCAGCGGCAAGCCCGTTGCCATGCAGAAATGCCGCAGCATCGATCTGGAATTCCCCGCCGAAACGGAAGTGGTTGTCGAGGGCCGTTTCCTGCCCAACATGCAACGGCCCGAAGGGCCTTTCGGAGAGTTCATGGGCTATTACGTGCCCGTGGGCGACAACGCCGTGTTCGAGGTGCTGGACGTACACTGGCGCGAGGACGCCGTTTTCCACAGCCTGAACTGCGGATCGCCGGAAGACATACATGCGCTGGATTTTGCCATCGCGACGCGTATTTACCGCAACCTGGTCGACAAGGTACCCGGTATCATCAACGTGGCCTGTTATCCCAACCTGATGAATACCGTGGTGCAGATCCGCCAACAGTACGAGGGCCACGCGCGCCATGTGTTGCTGGCAACCTTCGGCGCGCATCTGGATTACAGCAAGAGCTGCATGGTGGTGGATGAAGACGTGGACCTCCACGACCTCAATGACGTCTTCTGGGCCTACCTGACGCGTGGCCGTGCGGATACGCGGGCGTTTATCCTGAGCGATATTCCCGGCTTTTACCGCGATCCGCACAAGGATCACTGGGGCAGGCTGGCGATCGATGCAACCAAACCGTTTGGCCGGGAACAGGAGTTTGAGCGCAAGCGCATACCGGGGGCGGACACGCTGGATCTAACCAAATACGTGGGAGATTTGGGAGCTTTGGGGTCAGAGTAAAAACACTGCGGTAAAGTTCAGGAACCCGCGGACAGGACTTCCAACAGACGGACGCCATCAGTTCCGCTGGCTTCGGAGATTCCAATGATGATTCGCACGGTGACCGTATGGCGGTCTGTGGGTCTGGACTACAATGCCACTGCCACTTGCTGTTGCCACTTGATGGGGCTGATTGATGGAGGTTACTTGGGCTGCCTTCGCCTGATCAGTTGTTCGACGATTCGAGGGCCTCGTCCCGGAATGCTCCAGGGGCACACGGCAATGCAGATACCGCAGCCGAAGTGCTCATTGAAAAACGGAATGCATTTGTCGAAATCGACATACCATTTGGTTTCTCCGCGAACCGGTACTTTTTCCGGAAGGATGGCATCGGGAGGACACGCGTTGGAGCAGACCTGGCAGCGCGCGCAGAAATCATCAACGTCGTAATGCACTTTAGGCGTCGGACTCAGGGGGACGTTGGTCAGTATGGCCGCAAGCCTGAACGATGAGCCGTAATCTTTGTTGATGATGGAGCCATGCTTGCCGAGTTCGCCAAAACCACATTCAATGGCTGGCGGAATCATCAACAGCGAACCCGCCATGGGCCCGGCATGTATCGATGCATCCCAGCCGCGCAATCGTATCCAGGTGGCGATATCCTTGACCGCTTTGGTGGCCCTGCCGTACTGGCGAATGACTTCCGCACCGGCGCTGGGCAGAGGCGCAGTTTTTATCTGCCCGTAATCGTGTGCCACACCGATCATGATCACCCATCGGTAATCCAGGACTTCCCCCTCGAAGGTCCATTCGGGTTTGAAGGCGGTAATTCCAAATAACTCCAGATCGAGGGAATGTGCATAGGCCGTCAACTGTTGCGACCAATCTGCAGCCGACTGTTGTAAAGGCTCGCCCGTAATGGGAGGTACCTCAATGTCCAGGATCTTTGCCCGGTCTATGCGTGCTTTTTCGATGGCCTCGTTGTGTGGATCCTGAGTGTAAAACCACTTTTGCATTGGGCCATGCGCGATGCGATCGGGATCATGCCAGTAGACGCGCGAAGCCCGGCGGAATGTCGTTTCGCCCCTGCCGTTGATCGTATTACCGGATATCGCAGGAATCAGCGCGACCTGTTCCGGGTTGGGGGTGAAGGGTCTGTAAGGGGACTTTGCCATGCGTTTTTACTTTGCTGTGATCCCAACCATGCCACGCGAATTAAGGGAACTCTGATTCATTCAGAGTTTCTGCGGCATAGGAAGTGCCGCCATTTTCGATGATTGTAAATCATTGAAAATGAAGACAAACAAAAATCACATTTTTTGTTTGGCGCGCTCTGATAATTCACGGACGTATTAATCAGAGCTTTCATTAAGTACTCACTTGCCCAGCATGGGTAACCATCCGGCAGACCCGAGGATATGACACATCGCCACCAGCGCTCCATAACCATACAGGAAGTAAAGCATGCGGTTGCCGCCCCACACCCGGAACAAGGGGTTGCCGAACTTCTCACGACTGACCTTGGCCGCCCTGACCGGGATGATGATCGCCAAAACTACTGCCGCCAGGCCAACATATCCAATGGCCAGGATAAAACCATCAGGGAAAAACATGCAGATGACAGTCGGGGGCAGAAAGGTGAGAGCCGTGGATTTCAGTCGTCCCAAGTGATCATCCTTGAACCTGCATGCATCGGCGATGAAATCAAACAAACCCAGGGCTCCGCCCAGGAAGGATGAGATCACCGCCAGATTGGCAAAAGTGGTGAGCAAGGGCATTACCATGCCGGTTTTATCCTGCCCGCTGATAGCCGCAACCATGGGGCCAATGTTGCCGCCTTGCTCGATGATAGGTATCCACTCCTCACGCGGAATCTGGCCTAGTGTGACGGCTTGCCAAACCGCATAAACGACCAGCGCTATCAGAGTTCCGTAAACCAGGCATTTGCTGATAGTTGCAGGTTCTTTGCCATAAAATTTCACCAGGCTTGGCACATTGGTGTGAAAGCCGAAAGAGGCCAGGTAGACCGGCAATGCCGCAAATGAAAAGAGGAAGTAATCTGCGCGTACATCGAGCAGAAACGCGGGAGTGGTTCCCGACATCAGCTGCGCAATGGACAGTGCAAAACTTATTACCATACCGGCAACAATGAGCGAAGTTATGCGGCCAACCATGGCCGTTCCAATCCAGACGATTACGGCGATCACCAACGCATAAAGCACAACAGACACCACTGGCGAGAGTTCTACCGCCATACTTGCGCGCAAGGTCTGCGCCACGCTGGATGCTCCGCCACTGATGAATGCGTAACAAAGGACATACAGCACGAAAACCAAAGAGAGATTGTTCAGTGTTTTCCAGCGCGAACCCAGCGTCTGGCCGATGAATGTGTCAAAACTGGAACCCGGCGCGAAGTTCAGATTGGTTTCCAGAATGAGCAAGGCCGTATGCAACATGCAAAACGCGGTCAGCGCCAGCCACAGGAAGGACCATGAAAAACCCATTCCGGCAGAAACGACCGGCAGAGAGAACATGCCGGCACCGATCACGGTCCCGGCAATGATGGCGGTACCGCCAATGATGGAGGGTCTAGGGCCTGTTAACACTGATTGGGTCACCGCTGTTGAACCTGATTGGGCGGGAGTTGTGTCATGTCGATCAAACAGCAGATCACGGCGACCGCGAACCGAGTCATCCAGCCTCGGTTCCAGGTTCGGTGTGATGAAAGCCAGGCCTTACTCAATCCACAAGTCGCGATCCAAGTCTTTCCAGAATTCCACCGTCATGAGGTGGTGAATGAAAATACCTTTGTAATAGGGGTCGTTTTCCTTGTACTCCTTGTAGGGCCCCTCGTAATCTTTCCGCCTGGCTTTGTAGGCTTCGAATGC
>JBGTHE010000386.1:0-3884 GCA_041746335.1 Lysobacterales bacterium
CGACACGGGAGGGGTGGTGCCATTTGGCAACTATCGCTCTCGCCTGGATGTGCAGGAAGCCGGCGAGGGTTGCTGTGTGGTGGTGCTGCAATCCCGCTTCATTCCGGTGGGCGTCGGTGAAGCAGAAGCGCGGGTGATGGCCGAATCCAATTATGCGAAGGTGTTCGACAGGCTGGCAGCAAAATTCGGCAGGGGTAAACCCGGGGAACTGATATGACTCGTATTGTTATGATCGTCACTTCGATAAACCGGCTCGGCAAAACCCACACTCCCAGCGGTGCCTGGCTTGAGGAACTCGCCGGGCCCTGGAACGCTTTCACGGACGCTGGCTTCGCAATCACTCTGGGTTCGCCAATGGGCGGCGCTGCACCGATCGATCCATTGAGCCTCGAGCAACCCTGGTTCACCCTGGAGGGCGAGCGATTTATGGCCGACGCGTCGGCGCAGCAAATGCTTTCTCAAACCCTGCGTATTGAGGAAATCCATGCCGATGAAAGTGATGCCCTGTTTCTGGTCGGTGGCGCGGGGGCGGCCTGGGATTATCCGGAATCCGTTCACCTCGCGCGGCTGGTTGAAAATTTTCATGCCAGTGGGCGCCCCGTGGCAGCGGTATGCCACGGCGTGCTTGGTTTCTGCGAGGCGGTACAGCCCGATGGTCGTCGGCTGGTCGATGGTCGTTGCGTCACCGGCGTTTCCAATGCTGAGGAAACCCTGACTGGCTTTGACAAGATCGTGCCGGTGATGCCAGAGAATCGTCTCACTGAACTGGGCGGCAAGTACTCTTGTGCCTCTCCTTTTGACGCACACATCGAAGCCGACGGAATTCTGTTCACCGGCCAAAATCCGGCGTCTGCCAAACCATTGGCGCAAAGGATCGTCGATACGCTTTCCCCCAAAGTTATGGGGTCAGCGAAAGCTATGGGCTCAGCGTAAAGGGACCGAGAAAAAAGGGAACACCCAACGTACTGTCCGGCGAGTTCTGAGATGGATAATCGGGTCCCAAATAACGGGGTCCTAAATAACGGGGTTGAGCTGCTAGTTCTTTTGCTCCCGGCCAGTTATCCGCAGTCCCGGCGGGGGTGAAGCAAATTCCAGTGGCGCAATGGTGGCACCCGGTGATCCCTTGGTAACCCGATCATATATCGCTGTTCCGAGGGGGCCGTAAGAAACTGCTTGGGTTGCTATGAATGATCCGATAATTACCGCAACACCCGATTTCCAGGCAGTGTGAAATTGCCCGCTGCGCCGGACATCAATCCAGATAGCTGTCAGCAGAAAAAGAAAAGACGCGGCGAAGCTCAATTCCCAGGCCCAGGGTTGTACCAGTGGCAGAGGTAGCAAGCGGCCAAAAGCCGGTGCCAAAAGAATCACTATGCTGCAGAAATGCAACCGCCTATGCCACAGGGTCTGGCGGCGGAGTAATATTGCGGCGATGGTCAGACCGGCAAAGGTGAGCACGGCCATTGAATCAAAGACAAGGAAATGCAGGGGCTGGAAAAAGAAAGGAACGTGACCGTTCCGTACCATGGTGGCGGTTATGAACAGGCCCGATATCACCATGGGAACAAGCCAGGCGGCCGCTAACCAGCCCAATTTTCTGTGGAGGTCCAGCCTTCCGGTTGCAGCCAGGATGTTCTGCATCACGTAAATCACTATCCAGCCCATGAACAGAATGGCATGGATATGAACCCGTGGGGGCGACGCAAAACTTGATCGACCTAAGGCCAGATTGAGCGAAAACCCGGCAACGACCACTACTGACATGAGGATAGCTGCGCGCAGGAAAAATTTTTCATCCCCTGCAGCACCGACAACAGACTGCTGTGTACTGGACATTCACGACTGCCCCGAGTAATTCTGACAAACTCAAATTTACACTCGAAATCTGCATAAGCCAAGAAGCGCCCTTGGTCGTGATGATAAAGGGGTTGAAGCTAACGCAGTCACGCCCCGCGGTCGTCGACAGATTCCCCCCAGATCAACCCTGTGAAAGTACTACCTTTGCTGCTTTGCCCAGTTTAGAAGCATGCGGCTTTCTGCGCTTCCATGGCCAAGGGCTTCCGTTCTATTTATACTCGGCCAATAAGTACGATATGCCGGAAAAAAAAGAGCGTAGCCGGCCAATAAAAAAGCCCACCATGTCCAACCAATCACATACGAAACTGAAGGCAACATGATTTCACAGAGTAGGCTGGGCCGAAGTATCGCGTTGATCCCTTTAGTGACACTCAAGCTGACTTACCTGTTGGCTTTCTGCGGAGAAGCGTGGGCGGAATGGGAAATACCCAATAACCTGGCGGAAAAAGTTGCCACGATGAATGAAAGCCAGCGCGATTTTCTGGAATCCGGCACGGCCCTGGAATTTCTTCCCGAACGACAACTCGTTCATGAACTCACCACGCGCGAAAATGAAAGCCTGCTTCAATTCATCAACGAGGTGATGGCTCTCGCTGCGCAAATGGGCTATGACCCGCAGCGGGACATGGGTGCCATGCCCTTGAACCTCACGACGAAATCCTACAGGGAACTGGTGCCCACCCCGGCACCGTTGAGAGAATCCAAACGCGAGCCGGGCCCGTTCAGTGTCCATCGCTACGTCTTCCCCGAATCAGGCGTATCCACCTTCGCCGGAGCGAATGTTGCCATATGGCCGGAAGATCTTATCGCCGGCAAAGTCGATGTTGCCATCATCGGTGTCCCGCATGACATGAGCAGCGGACGACGCGGTGCGAAACGTGCTCCCGATGAGATGCGTGCCCTGAATACCATGGCAACGCCTGATATCTTTTCCCTGGTGGACCCCATGAAGGTCCTGTCAGTGGTTGACTACGGTAATTTTGCAACCGATAGCCTCAGCACCGAGCTGAGCATTGACCATGTCAGTGCGATGGTTGCCGAGACTGTTGAAACCGGTGCGGTCCCGATGATGGTCGGCGGCGATACCTCCATGCTCTACCCCGGTGTGAAAGGGATTGCACAGGTAAAGGGTTCCGGCACTTTTGGTTTGCTGCATTTCAGTGCGCACCCCGATGTTGAACGCTTCGTAGTGCAGACCATTTCTGATGACCAGGCACTCTTCCGTTTGCTGCAGGAAAACATCGTCAAAGGCAGTGACACCATACAGGTGGGCATGCGAGGGCCCGCCGTCAACGAAACTACACTGCAATGGCTGCGCGACCAGAAAGTTCGTTATCACACCATGGCGGAAATACAGTTGCAGGGATTCGAGAAAGTGCTCCAGCGCGTTCGCTCGGAAGTTGAAAGAGGCCCTGATGCATTTTTTGTCTCGGTGGATGTCAGTGTCATTGAGCCCACCGAAATGGTGGCCGCTGGGCGTGTTGCGCCAAACGGCCTGCGTGTTCAACAGGTCGCGCAAGCCATTCGCCATGTCTGTGCAGCCAAACAGATTGTCGGTTTTGAAATCACCGACATGGCACCGGTGCTCGATTTCTCGCGACTCTCCATCGTCAATGCCAACACCCTGGTCAACGCCTGCCTTGTGGGTATGGCGATTCGCAAGGCTGGCCTCAAACCGGATTATGTTCATCCCCTGGTGGCAGACCATGGCCAGAGATAAGCGAATGGGCGAAAAGGTAAATATCCGGATGGCGGCACTGAGGAGTCCTGGGTGCTGTGCTCGCACACCCCTGCTGATGCTTGTAGCACTCTGGTTTGTTCAGCCAGCTGCCATGGCGCAGGAGCCGATTGCCACTCCTGAGCACGTCGTCGGCACGGAGCGTTATCCATTCAACACGGAGGATCCCAGGGTCGAGGTCAAACCTGTCATAGAACTACCCGAAAGTGTTGGGCCGAAACTCGAGTTGCTGACAGCGGCAGAAATCGAGTTTCTCAAGAGCAGCGAAGCGAGAGGCATTGCCGGGTCT
>JBGTHE010000387.1:0-2995 GCA_041746335.1 Lysobacterales bacterium
CGGCTTTCAATGAAACGCTCCTCCTGTAATTGCTCGTAGGCCAGTACCACTGTATTGCGTGCCACACCCAGCTGTTCGGCCAGTTTGCGAGACGAGGGCAGCTTGCTGCCGGCTGGAAAAACCCCCTGCAGCATAGCGTCAACCAGTTTCTGGCGGATCTGCGCCTGCAGATTGAGTGGGCTGGTCGGGTCCAGATAAATCAGTGATTCAGACATGGTTTATGCTGACCGGATGCAACACTGACTTTTGTCTGTTGTTGTCTCACCACTCGGCCATTCTAATGCAGGCGCTCATCTGCAACCATTTTCAGAACTGCGGTTATTGGGTGACACCAGTGGGCCCAGATGGAACCCTGCTCGTAGTAGATCGTCCCAAAGCTTGTTAACCTTCGGTTTGAATCGGGTGTGGAGTGTGTCGTATGTCGCGTATGGTTTCGTTGGCGGGGTTCCTGGCCCTGGTCGTGCTTACCGCCTGGCTGGGATCGCAGTTCCCGGCGGGAGAATATTATGCCTTATTGAACAAGCCTGATTGGGCACCACCGGCCTGGCTGTTTGGGCCTGTCTGGTCAGTCCTGTACGTGCTGATGGCGGTTGCGATGTGGAAAGTGTGGGACAGCGGCCAGCAGGCGCGCACGGGTGCGCTGGCCTGGTGGTTGTTGCAGCTCGGCCTGAACGCAGCCTGGTCGTGGTTGTTCTTTGGTCTTACCCGCATTGGCTGGGCCATGGCTGAATTGGCTGTGCTGATTGGTCTGGTGATCTTCTGCATCAAGGCTTTTTCGCTAATTTCCAGATCCGCCGCCTGGCTGATGGTGCCCTACCTTCTATGGCTGGTGTTTGCGCTGGTGCTGAATTTCAGCCTGTGGAGTTTGAATGGGGGTGGTATCTCTTTTTAAGGAATGCGTGGATTCCGGCTTTCGCCGGAATGACGGTGTAAAAGAAAGGGCGTCACCCGGCCCCAGATCAAGCCCGGGGTGACGGGGTAATTACTTCAGTCGTCATTCCGGCGCAGGCCGGAATCCATGGGGTGGATGGCCCCGGCTCGGAGGCCGGGGTTGGGTTATTACGTTAGTCGTCATTCCGGCGCAGGCCGGAATCCATCGGGTGGATGGCCCCGGCTCGGAGGCCGAGGTGACGTGAGCCCCGGCTCGGAGGCCGGGGTGACGTGAGTCCCGGCTCGTTACCCCGGGCTTGATCCGGGGCGGGGTGACGGTGTGGAATTGGGGGTGTCGGGGGAAGGCGTGCCGTGGGGCGGGGTCAGCTCATGAAGAACACGTTCAGCTTGTTACCGTCCAGATCGCGAAAATAGCCGGCATAAAAATTGTCGCCGCGTGGGCCGGCCGGTCCTTCATCCGTGGCACCCAGTTGCAGCGCTTTGTCGTAAACTGCGTGGACTTTCTCTTTTGAATCGACGGCGAAGGCTGTCATGCAGCCGTTTCCTATGGTGGCCGGTTTGCCATCGAAAGGCTTAGCGATCGAGAACCCCGGTGTATCCGGCGAAACGGCCCAGGCTACATACTGGCCTTCGAATTCCATGAATCGTTTCGCGCCCAGCAAGGCCAACAACTCATCATAAAAAGCCACTGCTTTGGGAAAATCGTTGGTGCCAACGGTGACGTAACCAATCATTTTTCAGTTCCTCGAATTTTGGGTTCAAAAGGCTAAACGCAAACTATGATCGCGGCAAATTTACAAGTCAATTTGTTCTGGTCGCTTCGGCTCGTTCCATGGTCGCACTGAAGATAGCGGATCCCGAACATAACCGGATATGTCAGTCCAGCGCAATCACCTTCCCATCTTTCATTACGAACTCAACTGTCCGCAGGGTATTGATGTCTTCCAGCGGATTGCCGCTTACCGCGATGATATCAGCCAGTTTTCCGGCAGTGATACTGCCGAGGTGTTCGCTCTGTTGCAGCATTTCAGCCGATCCGATGGTTGCCGAGCGAATCGCTTCAAGTTCAGGCATTCCTGCTTCCACCATAAACGCAAATTCTTCGGCGTTCTGGCCGTGCGGCCCTACACCCATATCAGTGCCAAAGGCGATTTTGACGCCCGCTTTCCAGGCCCTGGCGAAGGTGTCCTGGATTTGGGGCCCGACGGCGGCAGCCTTGGGGCGCACCACTTCCGGAAAATAACCATCGATGGCCGCTTTCTCTGCCACAAAGCGGCCAGCGGAAATGGTGGGCACAAACCAGGTGCCGCGCTCTTTCATCAATTCCATTACTTCGTCATCCATGTAAGTGCCATGTTCAATGGAGGTTACGCCGGCCAGCACCGCTCGTTTCATACCTTCAGTGCCATGTGCATGGGCAGCTACACTCAAACCGTAATCTTTCGCGGCCGCTACTACGGCGTCCAGCTCCGACTCCGTGAATTGCGGATTCTGGCCATTTTTGGCCAATGACAGTACGCCACCGGTAGCCGTGATCTTGATCCAGTCTGCCCCTTCCTTGTAAAGCTGCCGAACGGCTTTGTGGGCATCATCAGGACTGTTGATCACGCCATCCTTGGGACCCGGATCGCCCATCAGGTCCTGGCGGTAGCCGTTGGTGGGGTCTGCATGTCCCCCGGTGGTGGCTATGCTGCCTGCTGAGGTAAAAATTCGGGGCCCGATGGCTTGGCCAGCGTCGATGGATTTACGCAGAGCCACGGTGACGTTGTACGCGTCGCCCAGATTTCGCACGGTAGTGAAGCCCGCACGCAGCGTAACGCCTGCATAGTAGGCTGAGGTGAGGGCATAATCCGCTGGGTTATCCTGGAATTGCCGGATGTAGCTGTTGGGGGCGGACTGCCCACCCAGGTGCACGTGCATGTCCATCAAACCGGGCAGGCAGGTTGCGAGGGCAATGCGTTCCGCATCGGCAGGCGCATCGACTTCCCCGGCCACAGCCTTGATGCGCTGACCTTCGATCAACACCTGCTGGTTCTGCAGCAGCTTGCCGGATTCCACGTCCAGCAACTGCTGGCATTCAAGTACCACCGAATCAGCTTGTGCG
>JBGTHE010000388.1:0-10388 GCA_041746335.1 Lysobacterales bacterium
GATTGATGGGCAGATCCTGATCAACCTGCCTGGCAAACAGGTAGTGCCCAACAAACCACTCCTGACCCTGCTCGTGACCAAACAGTTCGGCGCAGGCCATGAAAAAAATTCTCCAGCGTTGGAACCACTGATCCGCATCATCGCCATAGCAGTTCTGGAACAGCGGCAGGATTTCTGCTTTTTTGCTGTCCATATTCTGCAGCCAGGCATTGGCTGTTCGCTGGTAATGCAGCCCACTCCAGGCCGCACGGTGCTGCAGCGACAGATGTTGCTGGAATCGTAAAGGCAGGTCGAAACTGGGCATCATGCCACCGGAGAAAAAATGCCGGCTCATCCAATCAGACGGGCCCTGGTCAATAAACTCATAGGCGCTGTTGCGGTGACAGAAGATGTGCATGAAAAATCGGCCCGCGGGCTTCAACCAGCTTGCCATCCGCCGGAACAATTCCGGGTAATTGCGCATGTGCTCAAACATTTCCACCGAAACGATCCGATCAAAAGTCCGGCCCGGCGAGAATTCATTCATGTCGGCCGTTATGACCCGGATGTTGGGCAACGCACATTCAACGGCTTGTGACTCTATCCATTTACGTTGTGTATGGGAATTGGACACAGCAACGACGCGGGTGTCCGGGTACTTACTGGCTATCCACAAGCTGAGCGAACCCCAGCCGCAGCCCAGATCGAGCACGGTCATGCCCTGCCCTATTCCCGCGCGTTGGCAGCAAATGCCCAGTGCAGCAGCTTCCGCCTGGCTCAGGTTTTCGGTGGCAGCATCAAAATAGCAGCAGCTGTATTTGCCATGCTTGCCGAGAACCGTGGCAAAGAATTCGGCTGGCAGTTCGTAATGTTGCTGATTGGCGAGGTGAGGCAAAGGGGCAATGTCTGCTGTTCGCATGCCTGCAATGAACGATTCCAGCTGCCTCGCGGTTTTGGCTATGTCAGTGGAATGGATCTCGTCCAGTCGCTGCCGGTTAAGTCGGCGAATACCCGCCCGTATGATGGAGTCAGGCAGAATGCCGCTTTCAGTCCAGCCCACTGCTAGCTTGCTTACATTGGTCATCATGTTGTTCCAAGAAACGATGGCCGGGAGTTTGCGCAAGCGCTCGTGAGGCGAGTGTGAAAACGCTCAACGAATGAAGTGAACTGAACTCTTGAAGGAATTAAAGATAACGGCGTGGCGGCACGATGGTATTGCCGATCAGCAAGCCACCCACCAGTGCGATCACCAGTATCGAGGCTAGCAAAACGGTTTCCTGAGGATTTGCATTGGTGTCCAGCAAGGCATGGGTGACAGCCCGGTAACCCAGCGCCCCGGGCACCAGAAGGATGATGCCAGGTACGCGCACGAGGCTGGCCGGACGACGCAGCCAGCGCCCCAGCAGGTTGCCCAGTAAACCGATGACCAGGGCGGCCAACAGGATACCAAACTCCACACCGCCCATGATCACGCCGGCGCGACTGACGGCGTAGCCAGTGACAGCTGCAAATACCGCAAGGTAAATATCGCGGTAGCGCACGTTGAACAGCACGGCGAATGCCAGCCCGCAAACCAGCAGGGCCGGCCATTGGAACCAATGAGGTGGAAGGTCGGTGGCCCATTGCAGGCTCCCGCTATTTGTCCAGCCCAGCCAGCCGGCAATGACCTTTCCCACCAGCACCCCCAAAGCCAGTTTGAGCAATACAACCATTGCCCCAGCCAATCGCGCTGAACCGGACGTCAGGTGGTCGGTGGACAGCTCGGTCACCGCAATGGTCAGCCCCAGGCCAGGCATCAGCACGATCAGGCCAGACATGATGACGATGGGCGAGTTAATATCGGCAAAGCTCACATTGAAGGCATAGACAAAAAGACTCACGGCCAATGCAGCCAAGGCTTCCAGGCTTCCGGCTTTTTGCAGGCGTGGTAACACCACAGGCAACAAACCAACCATTACGCCTGCCAGCAAAGCCACCACTACGCCCACCCAGGAACCAGCCAGGAGGATAGCGAACGCTGCGCTGACCAGGCCGCCAGCCAACACCTGCAGACCCTGTGAATACAGTGCAGGCGCAGCATCTTTTTTCAGGCGTTGGTCGGCTTCTTCGAGCGTTAATCTTCCTTCGATCAGATCTTCGCCCAGGTCATACAAGTCAGCTGTAGATGCCAGATTGATGGGGCTGGGGTATAAGCGCACCAGCTGCATAGGCAGAGGCTGCTCATCGTCATCATCGCGAGTACGCAATGACAGGAATATCGCGGTTGGACTGGACCAGAAATCGCACTTGTACCCCATCCATCGCGCTGTAGCCTGGATCAGGCCTTCCAGTTGATGGGCCGGCACACCAGCCTGATGCAGGGCACGCGCATAGCGCTTCAGAAAACGGATTTCGAGGGGCAACGGTTGCGTCATGGCGGGCAAGTTTGGCGAAAAGCTGTGCAAGTGGCAACATGTGATCGGGTCTTGACGAGTGTGGGCCGCACGTCAAGCTAGAATTGAGCAGACGGTTGCGCTGATAGGCGCGTCGAAGAACACAAAGACCGCATCGATTTTATTTTTGCCCGTGACGTTGGAATTGAGGTCGCGAGCGTACATATTGTGTGTTAGCCATTTAGAATCTGTCTTTAAACCCAAGCAGGAATTCTGACTACCATGATGCGAATATTCCTTTTTCTGGCCACCAATGCTGCCGTATTGGTATTGATCTCGATTGTTTTCCAGGTGCTGGGCATCGAGGGAATCCTGGCAGCGAATGGCGTAGACCTGAATCTGCAGGCACTGCTGGTTATGTCCGCTGTTATCGGTTTTGGCGGTTCCTTTATTTCACTGGCGCTGTCCAAGTTCATGGCGAAGCGCTCCATGGGTGTAAAAGTCATAGAACAACCCGCCAACCAGACTGAGCGGTGGCTGCTGGAAACCGTCCGGCGACAAGCAGAACAGGCCCGCATCGGCATGCCGGAAGTCGGAATCTTCAAATCCGATGCGCCGAATGCTTTTGCCACCGGTATGCGCCGCAACAACGCTCTGGTCGCGGTCAGCACCGGCCTGCTACAAAGCATGAAACCGGATGAGGTCGAAGCGGTGCTGGCACATGAAGTCTCACACGTGTCCAATGGGGATATGGTCACCATGGGGCTGATACAGGGCGTGGTGAATACCTTCGTGATTTTCCTGTCGCGCGTGATTGGCCATGTGGTGGACCGCGTGGTTTTCAAAACCGAGCGGGGGTATGGTCCAGCTTATTACATTACCTCCATTGTGGCGCAGATTTTCCTTTCCATACTGGCTACCATGATCGTCATGTGGATCTCACGCAAGCGCGAATTCCGTGCCGATGCCGGTGCTGGCGAGCTGGCGGGTAACCAGAAAATGATTGCTGCTTTGCGTGCTCTGCAGCGTGCGCATGAGCCCAAGGATCTGCCCGGTGAACTCAGGGCTTTTGGCATTGCGGGTGGGGTGGGAGCAGGATTGAAGAAACTGTTTTTGAGCCACCCACCACTGGAAGAGCGAATCCTGGCCTTGCAGGAAGCGAAATAATTCGGTTCAGGTTGAATAGGTAACCTTGGGTTTGGCGGTGCTGCTGATAACTTTCAGCAAGCGCCTTTGCGGATGGCGCTGTTTGCCGTCCTCGCCCGGCGATGCCAGCCGGTAACAGCCATCCGGCTGCATATCCCAGGCGCTCATGTCTTGCTGCCAGGGGATGTCAAAAATCTCTTCTACAATCCGACTCTGCAAAACGCGTTTGTCAATCGGGAAAGCGACTTCGACGCGCTGCAACAGGTTGCGTTCCATCCAGTCTGCGCTGGACGCCCAGATTTCCTGATTATTGTCATTAATGAAACGGAAGATACGGGCATGTTCCAGGAAACGCCCAACTACGGAGCGCACCCGTATGTTGTCGGATATACCCGGAATACCGGGTCTCAAACAGCACACACCCCGCACCAGCAATCGAATTGGCACACCGGCCCGAGCGGCTGAATACAGCGCCCTGATGATTTTGCGCTCGGTGATGGCATTGATTTTCAAATCAATGCCACAAGGCCGACCGGCCTTCGCATGCTCTTCCTCTCGTTTGATCTTGGCGATCAATTGCTGATGCAGGGTAAACGGTGAATGCATCAGCCTTTTCAGGCCATAGAGCTGACCGAGGCCGGACAACTGCTTGAACACCAGGCTGACATCCTCAGTAATGGCGGCGTCGGCGGTCAGCAAACCGATATCGGTATAGAGGGTTGCGGTACCCGAATGGTAATTGCCGGTACCCAGATGCACATATTTGCGCATTTGCCGCGTCTCCCGGCGCACGATCATCAACATCTTGGCGTGAGTTTTTCGCCCCACTACCCCATAAACTACCTGGACACCGGCGCGCTGCAGGCGTGAAGCCAGACTGATATTCGCTGCTTCATCAAAACGCGCGCGCAGTTCAACCACTACCGTCACATCTTTGCCGTTCCGTGCTGCTTCGATCAGCAGGTTCACAATTTGTGAGTCAATGCCGGTGCGATACAGGGTCTGGCTGATCGCCAGCACCTTGGGATCGCGACTGGCCTGGCGCAACAGGTCAAGTACCGGCTGGAAACTTTCGTAAGGATGGTGCAGCAATATGTCGCGACGCCGCAGCACGGCGAAGTAGTCAGGCTCACCGGCGAGATAGCCTTTAATTACCGGTTTGAACACCGGATTTTTCAGGTCTGGGCGATCGATCAGAGAGATGGCTTCGGACATACGGTTCAAATTAACCGGGCCGTTGTAAGAGTAAATGTCTTCAGCATCCAGGTCGAATTGGCCGGCCAGGAACTTTTCCACCGCTTGCGGGCAATTTGAAGTGGTCTCCATGCGAACTGCGGCAGCGTAGCCACGTTCAACCAGTTCTCCCTGCAGTGCATTGGCCAGGTTCTCTACTTCTTCCTCATCTACCAGCAGCTCAGAATTGCGGGTTACGCGGAACTGGTGGCTGCCCAGTATCTCCATGCCCGGAAACAGGTCGGCTGCAAAAGCCTGCAAGACAGTTCCAAGCAGTACAAAATCATGTGGTCCACGGCTGTAGGACGCAGGAATATGGATCACCCGAGGTAAAGAGCGCGGAGCGCGCAACAGAGCCATGCTGGCATCGCGGCCAAAGGCGTCCTTGCCCCGTAACTCTACTGCGAGGTTCAGGCTTTTGCTGAGGATGCGCGGGAAGGGATGCACCGGATCCAATCCTAGGGGGCTCAATACCGGCATCAGTTCATGAAGGAAGTGCCGATGCAGCCAGTCCCGCTGCCGGCCGGTCCAGTCATTAACGCCGAGAAAACGAATGCTTTCTTGCGCCAACGCCGGCGTCAACACTTCATGCAAAATGCGGTACTGTTCATGTACCAGTTCCAGAACGCGCTGGCGGATCAATTGCAGGGTAACGGAAGGCGTCAGACCATCCGCTTCAGGCATGGCCGCGCCATGTTGAATGCGCTGCTTCAGCGAAGCTACACGGACCTCAAAAAATTCATCTACCAGCAAGCAGGTTATGCACAAAAAACGCAGCCGCTCCAGCAGGGGTACCTGTTCGTCCACTGTCTGCATCAGTACGCGCTGGATAAATTCCAGTTGGCTTAACTCACGGTTGATGTAGAGACGCGAGTCACGCAGACGCGTGTGCGCATCGATATCCTCCTGAACGGGTTCGGGAGAGAGGATGGACGTGTCCATTTTGATGGGAGTCACCTTCGCTGACATGCCCTCAGTATACGAGGAAATTCCTGGTTTTTGCCATGACCGGGGCCCTGAAGAATGGGCAGACCAAAGTGTTGGTTATGCCTATTGGGAAGGTCCAGCATATCTCCCGTATATTGCAATCCGGTTAAAATTCAATCGTTGCCGATACCCGAAAATTGGCGGGCAGGCCTTTGATACAGACGGGCTTGGCAATGTCAGGAATGCAGGGCGAACAAACTGACTTTCGATTCCTGCAGCATGGCGTGCGTTACACCACCCAGAATACGCTGCCGCAGATGATGGCGCGAATAGGCTCCCATCACCATCAGATCGGAATCGGTTTTGTTGTATTGCTCCAATAATTCCTGAACGGTGTTCCGGCCGCGAGTTATTGTTGCGGTGGATTTCACACCCCACACCGTCAGGTAATCCTGCAAAAAGGATTTGCCTGGCCCTGGCCGGTCGGGCGATCCACTGGCGACAATGTGTACCGATTTTGCCAATTGCAACAGCGGCATGGCTGCAGAAACAGCTCGTGCGGCTTCCACACTGCCGTTCCAGGCGATACAGATGCGCTTACCCGGATCAACACTCTTTTGTGGCAACACCAGTACCGGCTTGCCGGTGTTTAACAAGGCGGCCAACTGAAAAGCTCTGGCCGGACCACTGGCTTTCTTTTTCGGCCTGGAAACGATAACCAGATCGGAGACCGGCCCGACAATACCCAGTATCCGGTCCGGTGAACCGACCATCTCCCGCCAGTAAGCCGAAGGCGTTGAAGAGGCACGCACCTTTCTGGCAATCGGCACTCCATGTTTGCCGGCTACGGTTTCAAACAGTTCACGGGCACGGCGGCAATTCAGATTGGCCACATCTTCCGGCAATTCCCTCAGCCCACCTTCTTCCAGTGCAAAGTCCAGACGCCCACCATCGCCCACCGACGATTCCTGCCGGTGCGGACGAACATGGCAACCTTCGACACTGGCAGACAGGCCTTCAGCCAGCCTGAACGCAGTTTGCAGGGCAAACACGCATTCTGGCCGATCCGCTACGGGTACAAGTATGACTTTCATTCATTCACTCCTGGGTTTTGCAGTGCTGGTAGTTCTTCACCTTGCAGGCGCGCCACAATGACCGCGCAGCAGGCATCACCAAATACATTGGTAGTGGTACGCAGCATATCCAGTACACGGTCAAAGACCAACAACACCGCTAATGCCTCTATCGGAAGACCAATTGCGGTCAGAATAATCGCAATCGCCACCAGTGAAGCAGAAGGTACGGCTGCGACACCAATGGAAGTGATCAGCGCAATGGCGCAGATCAGAAACTGGGTGGTGAAGTCCAGTTCCAGACCATACGCCTGGGCAATGAACATGGCCGCCATGCACTCATACAATGCTGTGCCATTCATGTTGACCGTTGCACCCAGCGGTAAGACAAAGCTGGTGTACTTATTGGGGACGCCCGCCCGCCCTTCCAGGTTGTTCATGGTGATCGGTAGCGTCGCCGAGGATGAGGCGGTGGAGAAGGCTGTCAACAGAGCAGGCGCCACTGCCTGAAACAGACGCAGCGGGCTGACCCGCCCTACAAACCGCACAAAGGCCGGTAAAGTAATGAAGGTGTGGAACAACAGGGCCGCAACCACAGTCAGACTGAATGTCACTAATGGCTTTGCAGCTCCGAAGCCGGTTTTGGTCACCACTGCCGCTACCAGGCCGAACACACCATAGGGTGCAAATTTCATGACCCAATTCGTGATCAGGATCATGGTTTCAAAAACGCCACTGGTAAAACGATACATCGTTTCTGCCAGCTCGTGCTTGATCTGCGACATGAAGTAACCAAACAGCCCACTGAAGAAAATCAACGCGAGCATTTCATTTGCAGCTGCAGCCGCGACAATATTCTGTGGCACTGCACCCAGAATGATCTTTGGAATTTCACCCAGGCCGCGACCGCCCACCCTGGCCTGTACTTCATCGGTACTCGAGGTCAGCGCCAGCAGGTCGCCGGCGGGCTGGCCATCGACGAGGCCTGGCTGCACCAGATTGACAATGATCAGTCCCACCAGGATGGCGGAAGCAATCGTCACCAAATAAAAAAACAGGGTCTTGAGCCCCAGTGTACCCAGTGAGTTGGAATTACCCAGCCCCGCAACCCCGAGTGCAATGGAGGATGCAATCAAAGGCACGATCAGCATCTTCAAGGCATTGAGAAACAATTGTCCAACGAATTCGTAAACAGACAGAAGGCTGACACCCGCAACGCTGAAGTCACCGGTGAAATATCCGGCGACTACACCAAGCCCGAGTGCGATCAGAATTTGCCAGTGCAGTGCCAGACCTTGCTGCTGTGGAGTTGAAATTAAATGAGGGTTGTTTTCGCCGTTACTTACTTGTTTATTTTCGGACATGTCGATCCTGGCTGGGAGAAGATTGGGCGGTCCTGATATTAACATGCCAGCAGCGGCGCTTCAGGCCATACCCGCCTCAGTTAATACGCGCCCTTGCATATTTATTGCCCGTGACCGTGAAGGGCGTAGAAAGCTGATGTATACTTCTGTTGAGCTGCTGAAACAGTAGTGCTAAGCGGATCGACCCAAGCCAGCTTGAGGTCAGGGCGGTCACGCAAAGTGAATCAGCAGCGAATGCTTTCAACGACAATGTGGACTTGATCCCAAAGGACAGGTACCGAAATGCCAAACTCTCTTAATGGCCATTTTAATGGCTATGCCATTCTCGGTGGCGGCCGGCTTGCACGGCATATGCGCCACTATCTCGACTTGCTGGGTCTGCGCTGTTCTGCCTGGGCGCGTCAACCCGATCCGCAGCTCAACAGCCATAATATTGCCGATACCACTGAGCGTCTGCATGCCACTGTGCGGGAAGCCAGCCACATATTGCTGCTGGTTTCCGACGATGCCATTGCTGGCCTGGTCAAACGTTATCCGGAGTTGCGCATCAAAACGCTGATTCACTGCTCGGGTGCGCTGGGAATTCCGGGTATTGCCGGTGCCCACCCGCTGATGACGTTCGGGTCGGAGCTTTATGAGCTCGACACTTACCGAAAGATTCCTTTCATGTTGGACCAAGGATTGGATATGGCTGAGCTGTTGCCCGGCCTGCCCAATCCCCACAGCCACATATCCGTTGAGCGAAAAGCGCAATACCACGCGCTGTGCGTGATAGCAGGGAATTTCCCACAGATCCTCTGGCAGGCCATCAGCCAACGTTTCACAGAGCTGGGCCTGGCAGACGGAATGCTGGAACCTTATCTGCGCCGGGTGCTGGATAATTTCCTGGCCAATCCCGGTACAGCATTGACCGGTCCACTCAGCCGCGGAGACAAGGGCACCATCAATCGCAATCTTCAGTCGCTGCAGCCTGATCCTTTACAGGCCTTGTACCAGTCCTTCCTCGATTTCCATGCTGCCTAGCAGCAAGCCAAGCTGCAAATCGAGGCGAAAGCCGAGCCATGGCAGCAGGTGAGCCTGTGAACATTCTGCAGCTGCCTGAACGCAAACTGCGCCGTGAAAAAATCGTCATGGTGACCTGTTACGACTACACCTCCGCACGCATCATGGCGCAAGCCGATGTGGACATGCTGTTGGTCGGCGACAGCGCTGCCATGGTGATGCACGGTCACGACAGCACCCTGCCCATTTCCATCGAGGAAATGAGCTGGCATGTCGCTGCAGTAAAACGCGGCGCACCGAAAAAATTCATCGTTGGAGACCTGCCTTTCCTATCCTACCGTCGTTCATTGTCAGAAACCGTCGATGCGGTGGCGCAACTGATGCAAGCTGGCGCCAGCGCGGTCAAGCTGGAAGGTATCAACGGCAGCGAGGAAACCATTCAGCACCTGGTGCATTCCGGGGTCCCGGTCATGGGCCATATCGGCCTGACACCGCAGTCGGTCAATACATTGGGTGGCTTTCGGGTGCAAGGCAACAAGGATGTAGACCGGCAAAGACTTAAACAGGAAGCACTGGCTTGCGAACGTGCCGGCTGCTTTGCGCTGGTGCTCGAATGCCTGCCTGAAACCCTTGCAGCAGAAATTACTCCATCGCTGGCCATACCTACCATCGGTATAGGCGCCGGTGTGGAAACCGATGGCCAGGTGCTGGTCATGCAGGATCTGCTTGGATTGAACCTGGATTTCAAACCCAAGTTCGTGCGCCGTTATCTGGACGGCAACCAATTGCTGCTTGATGCATTCAACAGCTACGCCAGCGATGTACGTGACGGCAGCTTTCCGGCCAGCGAAGAGCGTTACGCGGGATGAAACAGTTCAGCCGCCTGGCTGACTGGCGCATTTACCGGGCCAGCCTCCATCTTCCGCTCGGCTTTGTACCCACCATGGGTGCCCTGCATTCGGGACATTTATCGCTGTTGCAGCGCAGCGTTGCTGAAAATGCCCACACAGTGGCCAGCGTTTACGTAAACCCCACGCAATTCAATAAGGCGAAGGACCTGAACTCTTATCCGCGCACGCTGGAGCAAGACTTGATTATGCTCGAAGATGCCGGAGTCAATGCCGTATTACTGCCCTCCTATCAAGAACTGTACCCCGATGATTTTCGCTTTCAAGTAACGGAAACAGAACTGAGCAAACGTTTTTGTGGAGCACACCGTCCCGGTCATTTCACCGGTGTATTGAGTGTGGTGCTGAAGTTGCTTAACCTGGTAGCGCCCGATCGTGCTTATT
>JBGTHE010000389.1:0-4601 GCA_041746335.1 Lysobacterales bacterium
AGTTTCCGGGTCGCTGATGTAAATATCGTCTTCAAAGAACAGGGCACCATCTCGATCGCTGGCCAGCAGCATTTTCCACATTTGAATGTGGCTGAGGGTAGCGCAGAGTTGTCCCAGCTTGCAGCGGGTCAGGTATTCCTGGGTAAATCTGAACTGTGGATTTTTGGTCATGAAATCCAACGCAACGCGCTCGTCCTGCCAGTAAATAGCCGGAACGATTTCCACCTGCTCCAATTCGGAATACGCTTGCAGATCCTGTCGCAGTGCCTGAGCGGCTGCCTTTCTTTCTTCGATCGATCCTATGGTGAGTATGTAAGCGGCAATTCGGCTCATTTTCCGATAGCAGTCCCTGGGGTGGTGGGGTTTTTGTCAATAAACTCATGCACCAGCTGCAATATTTCGCGACGCTGGATCAGTGCCAGTAAGATTAAAATATCTCCGCTTTGCGCATGTTCCAGAATATTTCGAGCGGCCGACAGCGGATCGGGCATTATCATCAAGTTATCAGCGGCAATGCCATGCGCCAGGGCTTCATCGCGAATCAGCGTCGGTGGCTCCGCAATATCGCGGCCACGCTCATAGCCGGGCAGCTGATAGATCAGCATCCGATCCGGCTGCATGCTGACAGCTGCTCGCGCCATGCTGCGAATTGCGGCATCGCTGCGATCACCGGCCTGTCCCAGCATTACAGTCACGCGTTTACCTTGCAAGCCTCGGATGGCTTCAGCCACCGCCAGCAACCCATGCTCATTGTGCGCAAAATCGACCAGAATGTGAATGCCGTCGTGCTCATACCAATTACCGCGGCCGGGATTGTCGGACTCATCGCCACGAAATTCCAGCAAGCCTCGAGCTATGGCAGCGTCGGACAAGCCCAGCGCTGCGGCCACCAGTGCCGCGCCCATGGCATTCTGCAGATTGTGCCGCAGCAATCCTCCTCGACTGGCACTCACCTCGATCCGGCTGCAGAGCTTGCGAGCCTCCGTTCCTGATTGACCCGCATGGATCCAGAGAGCACCTTCCTGCAACCAGCAGGCACCGAGACCCCGCTCTCTGTTCGCGGCAATCTGGTGATTGTTTGCAGCCTCGCTGAACCACCAGGTAGTACCCCGCTGATGTTTACGCAGATGCTGCTCGTAAGCAACGATGCCAGCATCATCCGCATTGAGTATCAGTGGTGATTTTTCATCCAGCGCGCGATGGACGATGAACTTGGCTTCGATCAGATCAGACACCGTGTTGACCCCGTATTCACCAAGGTGGTCTGCAGCCACATTGGTGATCAATGCGGCATCGGCGCGTTCTACTGCCAGCCCCCGACGTAACAGGCCGCCGCGCGCCACCTCGAGCACAGCGGCCTGCACACCGGGGTGACGCAACAAGGTTCGTGCACCTCCCGTGCCGGAATAATCCCCTTCAGCTATGGTTTCGTTGCCCACTCGAATAAAGTCGGTTGAGGTCAGACCGCCGCGCCGTCCCGCTGCCTGCAGCATGGCTGCGACCATACGCACGGTGGTTGACTTGCCATTCGTGCCGGTGACCAGGGCCAGTGGAACCTTACTCGCCTTGGGCCAATCTAGCTTTGTCGGCTCAGGCAGTTCGGATATGGGCCAAACCTGGCAGTGAACGCCAATACCTATGGATACTTCATTGTCGTCCCACAAAAACGCGGCCTTATGGCGATGGGCCGCTTTTTGCAGTTGCAGCAGCAGGGGCCGACGTTCTGATGCAAACAGTTCCTGCAAGCGGGCAATCTCGGCAGGCCGATCCGGTGGAGGTGCCTCACCATGCCAATGCAAGGCTTGCGCCCATGCCACCTCATTCAGTTCACACATGGCGTAAAGCGCATCGATGGGCGAGCTGACCACCAGGCTGGCGCCTCCCTCATAGCTGCGCTGGCAAGTTTGCTCAGAATGCAGATAACAGTCGGCCAGCAATTCACGTACTGCACGCTGCCAACGAGTGATGATGGCAGAGTCTGCCGCATCCAGCTGTACGTCGATGATGGCACTGGGCCGGTCCCAGTACAGGTTGGCGCCGGTAAGGCGGCGGCTGTCCAGTAAGGCCGGAGTTTTTACTGCTAAATCAGCCAAAGCGAAGGATCAATCCGACTGTTCCTCTACCCGCGCCAGCCGCACACCGCGTTCATCACGCACCAGCTCGGCCGCCGGGTCCAGCTTGAAGGCGTCCGGATCAGCTTCCACGAAACTGGGCACGGGTTTGACGGGCTCACTGGATGTGTTCTCCCCACCTTCCACCTGATGGCCAATGATCTGCTCCCAGCAACGGTCGATGTTGTCGCCAAAAATTACAATCAAATCGCCTTCCCGACCGCGGTTCAGCGCCGCCTGAATAGCATCTACTTCGTTGGGAATGATTTCTATGGCCTGATCGCTGACACCCTGGGCCACCAGGGACGCACGCAAAAGCTGCGGCACCTCATCATGCCCACGGCCCCGGCGATGATCGTCGGCTTTGCAGATGTAATGATCAAAATGGCCGGCAGCCTGTTCGGCGATGGCGGCGATGTCCTGGTCGCGTCGGTCACCGGGCGCTGCCAGCACGCAGGTCTTGCGGCCGGGCACTTCGAGCCGTCCGACCAGCAAGCAGATGCTGTGAATGGCAGCGGCATTATGGCCGTAATCGAGTATGACGCGGAAAGGGTGCTCGTCGAATACATTTGTGCGCCCCGGCGCCTGGAATATGGTGGTGCTGAAAGTACGCAAACCATGGCGGATATCGTCCAGCGATTTGCCCAGGCTGTAGGCCAAGGCTGCTGCGAACATGGCATTCTGCACGTTGTGCGTGGCCTTGCCGTCCATGGTGGCCGGGATCAGGTGGGTCCAGAGCAGCTGGAAATGCGTGCCGTTGTCATACAAGGTAATCATGTCGCCGTTCATGCCCTGCTCCAGCACCACCGCGCGTCCGCCCACGCGGATGTGCTCCTTGACCAGAGCATGCATAGGATTGAGCGTGACATAACACAGGTGCTCCGCTTCGGTGTAATCAGCCATGCGCAGGCACAACACATCATCGGCGTTGAGCACGGCGGTGTTGCGTGCAACTTCAATCACGATGCGTTTGACTTCAGCCAGCTGCTCCAGCGTATCAATGCCGTGCAATCCAAGATGATCGGCGGCCACGTTCAGGCAGGCCGCTACATCGCAGCGACGATAACCCAGGCCCGAACGCAACAGTCCGCCACGGGCGGTTTCCATGACAGCAATATCCACGCTGGGGTCCCGAAGCACGATATGCGCCGAGCTCGGACCGGTCATATCTCCTTTCACTGACAGGCGGCCATCGATGTACACACCATCGGTCGATGTCATGCCTACCACGTGCCCGGCGGTTTTGAGAATATGCGCCAGCATGCGCGTGGTCGTGGTTTTGCCATTGGTGCCCGTAATGCTGGCCACCGGTATACGGGTGGGCGTGCCGGGCGGGAACAGCATGTCCATCACTTTGCCTGCCACATCGCGTGGCTGGCCTTCCGAAGGCGCCACATGCATGCGGAAACCGGGTGCGGCGTTGATTTCCACAATGGCGCCTCCGATGTCTTTGTAGGATTGGGTGATATCCGGAATCAGGAAATCGACACCACCGACATCCAGGCCCAGGGCGCGGACGGCGCGTTCAGCCATCTGGCGATTATCGGGATGAACAGTATCGGTCACATCGATTGCGGTACCGCCGGTTGACAGGTTAGCTGTTGACCGCAGGAAGAACTGCACACCCGCTGGCAGGATGGAATCAGAATTCATGTCGGCCTTTTTTAACAGGGTTTGCGCCTGGTGATCCAATTCCAAACGCGTCAATACTTTTTCGTGGCCAATACCACGGCGTGGGTCCTGGTTCACGACCTCCACAAGTTCCGCAATGGTGCTTTTGCCATCGCCTATGACAGGCCCGGGTACCCGCTTGGCCACGGCCACCAGCTCGCCATTGACCACCAGCATGCGGTGATCCATGCCGGTAATGAAACTCTCCACCAGCACGCTGCTGCCACGTGAGCTCTGCAATGCCACCTCAAACGCGGCTGCGACCTGCTCATCATCTGTGAGATTGATGGACACACCGCGACCGTGATTGGCATCCAGTGGCTTGAGAACTACCGGAAATCCTATGCGTCTGGCGGCGCGCAGAGCTTCACGTTCGTTTTCCACCACCCGCTGCTGCGGCACGGGCAGGCCCAGATCCCGCAGAAGGTTGTGGGTTTCTTCCTTGTCGCAGGAAATCTCCACTGCAATGTGTGGCGTCTTGCTGGTAATGGTCGCCTGGATGCGCTGTTGCAAGCGGCCGTGTCCAAATTGGACCAATGAGTACTTGTTGAGCCGCAGCCAGGGTATGTCGCGCCCTTCAGCAGCGGTTACCAGTGATTGGGTGCTGGGGCCAAACTCCTTGCGCTGTGCGAAGCGGATAAAAGTATCCCGCTCGGATTCAAAATCGAAACCGGGCTCAATTTCCTCGGCCAGCTCATGCTGCAGGGTCTGCGGCAATAAACTTAGCAATAACTGGCGTGAAATTCGCGCGGCTTCGAGACCCACATCGCGCTGCTTATACTGGAATACCATGTTGTACTGGCCTTTCTGCCCCATTCC
>JBGTHE010000390.1:0-2457 GCA_041746335.1 Lysobacterales bacterium
CTCCGAACGATTCTGGATGATCCGGCCTTCATGTTCAGTGATGGAGCAGAAAGTACATCCGCCAAAACAGCCGCGCATCACGTTCACTGAAAAGCGAATCATTTGGTAAGCGGGTATTTTCGCATCGCCGTAAGAGGGGTGTGGCACGCGCGCAAAGGGCATGCCGAAGACGTAATCCATTTCGGGCGTGGTGAGTGGAATCGGCGGGGCATTGACCCACAAATCCACATCACCGTGTCTCTGTACCAGCGCTCGGGCATTGCCCGGGTTGGTTTCCAGATGCAATACGCGGTTGGCGTGAGCGTACAGCACCGGGTCATTACGCACTTTTTCAAAGGACGGCAATCGGATTACCGTGCAATCGCGATCTCTGCCCGGATGCGGAATGAATTGCTTTTCAGCTTCCCCAGAATCGGTATCCGGGACGCCGTACAGTGCAGCTTCCCGCCGCTGCTTTTCAGCATCGTCCATATCACGGACGTTGATGTAGGGATTTACAACGCGATCAATTTTGCCGGGTCGGTCTATGCGGGTGGAGTCAATTTCCCAAAAATCGTTGGGTGTATCTTTGCGGATCAGGGCGGTACCGCGAACATCAGTGATGCTCGCTATGTCCTCGCCCCGCGCGATGCGATGAGCAACCTCAACCAGCGCGCGTTCCGCGTTACCGTAAAGCAGCAGGTCTGCGGTGGCATCCAGAAGTATCGAGCGACGTACGCTGTCCTGCCAATAGTCGTAATGAGCAATACGCCGCAGTGAAGCTTCGATGCCACCCAGTATCACAGGCACATCGGACCAGGCTTCTTTGCAGCGTTGGCTGTACACCAATGAGCAACGATCCGGACGCTTGCCACCCAGGCCACCGGGCGTGTAGGCATCGTCAGAACGGCGTTTGCGATCGGCAGTGTAGCGATTGATCATCGAATCCATGTTGCCGGCCGCCACGCCAAAAAACAGATTGGGCTTGCCAAGTGCCCTGAACGCGTCGGCCGATTGCCAGTCTGGCTGGGCGATGATGCCTACCCGGTAACCCTGGGCTTCGAGCAAACGACCAACAATGGCCATGCCAAATGAAGGGTGATCCACGTAAGCATCGCCGGTGACAATGATGATGTCGCAGGAATCCCAGCCGAGCGTCTCCATCTCCGCCCGGCTCATGGGCAGAAAAGGTGCTACGCCAAAGCACTCCGCCCAGTATTTGGGATAGTCGAAGAGCGGGGTGGGCAGGGTTTGTTTGATGCTGGTGGCCATAAGGTGGTCCTGAGGACCCGTTTTCATCTGATCAATATTTGCCCATCATAACAGGGAAGCCCGAGTCGGCTGTGGGTCCAATTCGCTGTTGGTGCCAGCGCCTCTTCATTTAGAATGGGATCATCAGGCTTGTCTTGGTGTAAATGCCCACAGTTGACCCGAATTTCATGGGAGAGAGAAGTGCCCACAATTTATTCGAAACTGGTTTGTGGCTATGTGTTGCCGGCTGTCCTGTCGCTCGGAGTTTGCAGCGCCCAGGCCGATCCTAAGGCTGATGTTAACGCCAATGTTAAGGCCGATGTTAAGGCCGATGCGCAGGCCAAAGTGCAAGCGGAACCTGCCAAAGTTAGCGAAACCGAACTGGCGGAATATCGGGCACGAGTGGCGCTAGAGCAAGCCCATAAGGACATCATCCATCGCTGGCTCAGTGAACTCTGGGACCAGGCACACTACAGCGTTGCAGCAGAATTACTGACTGCAGATTTCAAACGCCACAGTGAGAGTGAGGGCTACGCGGCGGAAGGCCCAGAAGCTTATGCAGCCATCATCAAATCTTGCCACGATGGCTTTCCCGACAGCCGTATCACCCTGGTCGACATGATTGCCGAAAACGACAAGGTTTTTGTTCGCTGGCACTGGACGGGCACTCACACCGCAGAATTTCGCGGTATTCCTGCTTCCGGTAAAGCGATCAGCGTGTACGGAGAGGACCTGATCCACTTCCGCGACGGCAAAATCAGCGGCATCTGGCCATTGTTCGACCCGCTGCGCCTGATGTTGCAGATCGGCGCCATAGAACAAGTCAATCCCCAATAGATTCAATGAAAGCTCTGATTAAAACAGAGCTTTCATGGAGTGGATTAATACTCCAGGTGTGAAACACCTTTTGGACGTTCTGATCGACGGAATTGCAGCGAGAAAAACCGTGCCTCAGGCGAATCACCGAAATCATCGCTGACTAAAACTTCCGGGTGCTCAAGGCGACTTGTAAACCACGCCACCTTTCATTACGAAGCCAATGTTTTCCAGCACGGATACATCGGCAAGAGGATCGCCATCCACTGCAATGATGTCGGCAAAATAGCCAGGTGCGATCTGGCCTACCTTGTCTTGCCAGCCCAGCAAATCGGCTGAATGGATCGTAGCGGACTGAATAGCCTGCAGTGGTGTCATGCCAAATTGCACCATACGCGAAAACTGTTTGGC
>JBGTHE010000391.1:0-4038 GCA_041746335.1 Lysobacterales bacterium
TTCGGTCAGCAAATCTTCTTCAAATTTCAAAGTCACCGTGCGCTGGACAAGATCGCCGCCTCGGCGACTGAAGGTCTGCACGTAATCCCAACGTTGTTGCTGGAAAGGGTCCTGAATGGACGGTGTGCCCAGCACGAACAGCACCTGGCGTTTGTTCATGCCGACATACAAATCGTCAATATCTTCCTGCTCCAGCGCGTTACCTTGCTGGATGTTCTGTTTGTAAATCAGGTTGCAGGCGCTGCTGCTGCAAGCCACCAGCAATCCCAGTATCAGGGTTCTTGTAAACATGCTCATAATGATAAGGTAGGGCCTGGGCGGCTGGGCCGTCTTCTGAAGAAGCTGAATGATACAATATTCCGCTCGGCGCTATACAGTGTCGTGGAACCCACCCGCAGCAGGTTTTAGCCATGGAAGTCAGTAATCTCAAAGAAGTCGGCCTCAAAATCACCCACCCGCGAAAGCGGATTTTCGAAGTTCTTGAAGAAAAGGGCCACAAACACATGACCGCCGATGATATTTATCGCAGTCTGGTGGAGGCGGGCGAAGACATTGGGCTGGCTACGGTTTACCGGGTTTTAAGCCAGTTTGAGACGGCCGGGCTAGTGAACAAACACAATTTTGAAGGCGGTCAGGCCTACTATGAGCTCGATTCCGGCAAACACCATGACCACATGGTGTGCGTGGAAACCGGCAAGGTGATTGAGTTCATCAACGAAGAAATCGAAATGCTGCAAAAGAAAATTGCGGCTGCTCATGGTTACGAAATCGAAGATCACAGCTTGGTGATTTACGTGCGGCCCAACAAGAAGGCCTGAATTCATGATCAGGGCAGGGCACGCTCAGTGACGGGTCAGGGCGCTGCTCAATAATTCACTGGCATGGGCACGGCTCTGTTCGGTCAATTTGCCGCCCAGCATGCGGGCAATTTCATCCACACGCTCCGCTGCATCCAGTACTGCCGTTTCAACTTTCGTCAGCTGGTCGGCAGCACTTTTGACCACGCGAATCTGCTGATCGGCGCAGACTGCGACCTGGGCGAGGTGAGTCACGCACAGCGCCTGGCCCTGACCAGCAACCGCCTGCAATAGACGACCTACTGCGTTGGCCGTGTCACCACCGATCCCGGCATCCACTTCATCGAAGACCTGAGTAGCGGCTGCCTGACCCGCGCTGCCGGCCACCTTGATGGCCAGGCTGATGCGGGACAACTCACCGCCTGAAGCCAGCTTGCGCAAGGGCCCTGGTGGCATCCCGGGATTGGCACTGACGCGCATTTCCAGCTTGTCATCACCTCTGCGGCTGGGCTCGCGATCGGCTTGCAAAGCCACCTGCAATTCGAACACGCCACCTTCCATGCCGAGTACCTGCATCAGGTCGGTAACAGCGCCCGACAGGGCTTTCGCCGTTTTCAGACGGGCCTTGTGCAGTGCCTTGGCGGCCTGTCGATAGGCTAATAATTGTTCTTTGAGCTGGTCCTGAAGAATCTTGCGTTGCTGATCAAGGGTGGAGGCTCGATCAATGCGTTCATGCAGTTTTTGCAGCACATCCTTCAGGTTCTGCGGTTCGGATCGGTGTTTACGCGCCAGGGAATGCAGACGGCTCATCTGGTCTTCAAGTCGGGCCAGCCGCTCGGCACTGAGATCGATGTGCGACAGGGCCGCTTCCAGACTCTGGCGGGCTTCTTCGCAATTGATTGCGGCCTCAGTAAGCGCCTGGTGGGCGTTGGCGATATCCCGATCCTGGCTGGCGTCCTGCTGAATTTGATTGGCCAGCGACTGCAACATCGGCCCGCTGGCGCGGTCATCGGCCTGCAGCACGTCCAGACTGGATTGCAGGCGGGCCAGCACATCGCTGCCACGGGACAGAAGGTCGTGCTCCTTTTCCAGCTGCAGGTAAGCATCGGCCGGGATAACGCTGCCTTCAAGTTCCTGCACCTGGTAGCGCAGCAAGTCCAGTTCAGCGGCACTCAGTGGTGATTCGCTGGCCAGTTGCTGCAATTGCTGTGCGGTTGCCTGCCAGTCGGAAAACGCAGTACTGAGTTCTGCCAGAGGCACGGCATACTCACCTCTGCCATCCAGCAAGGCGAATGCCTCTGAATTTCGTGTCAGACGGATGTGCTCGTTCTGGCCATGCACTTCCACCAGCAGATCGCCCAGTTCCTGCACCTGGGCGACGGTCACAGCGGTGCCATTGATCCAGGCTCTTGAGCGGCCATTGCTGGTCATCACGCGCCTCAGCAGGCAGGCATTCTGCTCATCCAGCGCCGCATCGCGCAGCCATTGCAAAGCCGGGCTGTCGGGTGGCAATTCGAATTCAGCGCTGAGCTCAGCTTTGTCACAACCCGCCCGAACGGCCGTGGAGTCAGCCCGGCTGCCGAGCAACAGTCCCAAAGCATCCACCAGAATGGATTTGCCCGCACCGGTTTCGCCGGTGATTGCAGTAAACCCTTTGTCCAGCTCAATTTCCAGGTCATCGATGATGGCGAAATTACGGATTTGCAGCAGGCTCAGCATGGCCGTCCGGGGCGCCTGCTGCTCGCACAACTCCGGTTGATGGTTGGATGGTCTGGCATGGAGGCCAAACTAGCATGACGTGAAGGGCCCGGCAACGCGCTGTTAGTACCCTGTACTGGCAGGAGATTTGCTTGAAACAGGCTCACCCAGCCCCATCTAGGCAGTGAAACCTAAAAATGCGATTGGCTGGACAGCCTGGCACAGGGACCAAAACCATGACAAACCACAAAATTGACAGTGCCGATGACGCCCCCGATGAGCGTAATCAGTCCGCAACGGAATCGACCGACGGGCTGGCGGGCGATCGGGACCTTCCGGCAGACGCTGCGGATATCGATGATGAGCTGCAAGGAATGGAGCAAGCCGTCAACGCTGCCGAGCAGGAATTGCTGCAGCACCGCGACGCCATGCTGCGTATGCAGGCCGAGATGGACAACCTCCGCAAACGCCTGATCCGCGATCAGGAGCGCTCCCGCAAATTTGCGCTTGAGAATGTAATGAAGGATCTGCTGCAAGTGCGCGACAGTCTCGAGCGCGCACTGGAAATATCGGCAGATAAGGCCAGCGTGGAATCACTGCGTGAGGGTGAGCAGCTGACCCTGAAACTGTTGAGCAAGGTCATGAACGATCATGGCCTGGAGCTGATCGACCCATTGGGAGAAGCCTTCAACCCGGAATGGCACGAAGCAGTGGCCATGCTGCCGTCGGCGGAAGCAGCCGAGAATACCGTATTGAATGTTATGCAAAAAGGCTTTCGCCTGCATGATCGCCTGATCAGGCCGGCCATGGTGGTAGTTGCTAAAAACCCTTGAGGACTCTGATCGTTCAGGGACGAATGATCGAAGCTGAATTAACGAATTCTTACCTGACACATTGAAAAACTGCGGCGCAACCCCATTTTGAAGCCATTGTTATTTAACCAGGGCGAAATAGTAATAACAGGCCCTAAATCTGAATTTCTGGGAGATTGATCCATGGGTAAAATCATTGGAATTGACCTGGGTACCACCAACTCATGCGTAGCCGTGATGGAAGGTGGCAAGCCCAAGGTTATTGAAAACGCTGAAGGCGACCGGACTACACCGTCGGTGGTGGCCTTTGCCAAAGATGACGAAGTACTGGTAGGCCAGCCGGCCAAGCGTCAGGCTGTCACCAACCCCCACAACACGCTGTATGCCGTGAAGCGCCTCATCGGACGCAAGTATAACGAAGACGTGGTCCAGAAAGACCGCGATCTGGTGCCTTACAAGATCGTTAAAGCCAGCAATGGCGACGCATGGGTCACGGCCAATGGCAAAGACATGGCGCCGCCTGAAGTTTCCGCCCGTGTGCTGATGAAGATGAAAAAGACTGCCGAGGATTACCTCGGGGAGACGGTAACCGAAGCGGTGATCACCGTTCCGGCTTACTTCAACGACTCACAGCGCCAGGCCACGAAAGACGCAGGCAAAATTGCCGGCCTGAACGTCCGCCGCATCATCAACGAGCCCACCGCTGCAGCCCTGGCCTATGGCCTCGACAA
>JBGTHE010000392.1:0-7257 GCA_041746335.1 Lysobacterales bacterium
GTCGCTGGTGCACGACCAATTCGACAGCCAGGTGATTGCGCTGTTTGGTTCGTTGGAATACGACGTAACCGACGCCCTGGAACTGTCTTTCGCCCTGCGTTACGACAATGAGAAACGCAGTGTCTCCAGCCTGGTCGACCCGACTGCCCGTCAGTCCTACATCGACCTGAATTTCGATGGCGTATTCAATGATCCGCTGAACCCCGCGCTCAGCAGCCTGATCAACCCTGAAGGAGTGATCCCGGACCAGGATGAAAGCTTTTCCGAAACCCAACCCAAAGTCGCATTCCGCTGGGATGCTACCGACAACACTGCGATATTCGGTAGCTGGGGTGTGGGCTTCAAAGCCGGTGGTTTCAACAATTCCGGCAGCGCTGCAACCGTTGGCATCTTTATCAACAGCTTCATCAATGGCGGTATCGGCATCAATTTTGCGGATCAACTGGGTGTGCCCTTACCGGTCATCAGAGATGATTTCGACAAAGAAACTTCCAGTGCGTTTGAACTCGGCTTCAACAGCACTCTGGCCGATGGCCACCTGCGTCTGAATGGTGCGGCTTATTACACCGAAGTCACCGACATGCAGTTCTTTGAATTCTTTGTGGGCACCTTCGGTTTATTGCGCGTGGTATCCAACATCGACAAGGTGGAAATCACCGGCTTCGAGCTGGGTGCCGACTATGCGCTGAATGAAAACTGGCGCTTTTATGCAGGCGGCAACTGGCTGGAGTCCGAGATCAAATCAAACAGCTCGCGGCCCGACACCGTCGGTAATGATGCGCCTTACACGCCCGACTACACTCTCAACTTCAGCGTGGATATGAATTATCCCATCACGCAAAGTCTCGACTTCCTCGCTCGTGTTGATGCGCGCTTCGTAGGCGATACCTGGTTCCACACCGTGCAGGAAGGCCAACGCCCGACCATTTTCATGCCCCTGTTTGAGCTCGGTTTCGGTGCCGGAGCAGGCGCATTGGGTATAGCAGAATACGATGTCGCGCGACGTGATGAGTTCGGCATCATCGACCTGCGCCTGGGTGTGGGTGGTGACACCTGGACTGTTACCGGATTTGCCACCAACCTCACCGACGAGGCTTATCTGGAAGAAGTGATTCCAGCGCCGGAATTTGGCGGTAACTTCAATCATCCCGGTACCGAGCGTCGCTATGGCGTGGAAGTCAGCTTCCGTTATTGAGAGCTATCGCCAACCGTTCGCTCTACCGAGATACCGAAAAACCCGGCAACTGCCGGGTTTTTTTCTTGGTAAACCTTACAAAACCGAATGAAAATCTTCCCCATCTGTGCTTTCCCCACCCCTCTATCCCTTGATACAGAACGAAACCATCCCTGGCACAGAACCTGCATAAATCCTATGCGAAGACTTGCGCCGTCAGGATTGTTCATTCCTTGTTCACGGCAACGCAGTCAACCTTATTTCGACACGATCAAGGAGTTGAAGATGAAACGCAAATTACTGATTACGCTATTAGCACTGGTCGGCACATCAGCCGCGCAGGCACAGGCCCCGATAACCCTTAATCTCGGTGAGCCTGGATACTACGGGCCGGTCGAGCTTGATGACCATTATCCCAAACCGCGATTAATGTACGACGACCCGCGAGTCATAAACGAAGCGCACAGAACCGGCCGCCCGCTATATCTGCACGTTCCTCCAGGCCACGCCAAAGATTGGGAAAAGCATTGCAAGCATTACGACGCCTGTGACCGCCCAGCCTACTTCGTAGATGACAGGTGGTACTCGGATGAATATGTTCCAGCCTACCAAAAGCACCGTGCGGAGAGGGGACAAGGCAAGGGTCAGGGCAAGGGCAAAGGTCAGGGATATGGCTATGACAATGACCATGATTATGACGATGACCATGACCATGACAATGACCATGACGATGACCATGATTATGACGATGACAATGACCATGATTATGGCAACGACGATGACCGTGACCATGACAACGATCGTGACAGCGACGATGACCATGACAACGGCCATGGCGATGACAATGGCGATGGTCGCGGCAAGGGTAAGGACAAGGATAAGGACAAGGATAAGGACAAGGATAAGGACAAGGATAAGGACAGGGACAATCGCTAAATCCAGGTTTGAGTTATGACGCGTGTTCTGGATTCCGGATACCTCGCTCCCCTCGCTTCCGGAATGACGTACTTATTTAAACCCCGTCATTCCGGACTTTTTTGTGCAGGAAGCACTTAAGCGCGGGAGCAGAAGGATGTGCGAGAGCGCCCAGGCAGCGAAGATCCGGAATCCAGAACCCGGGCACACCGCTTAACCCCAGAAATTGCGCCAAGTTCGGGCTAGCGATTGACTTGCCCCGATTTCATGAATGACTATGGGCCGCGATTATAATTGCGGAGTCGGAAATGGGCCCACTGGCCGGTTTTAAAGTTATCGAATTGGCCGGGCTCGGCCCAGGCCCTTTCTGCGGCATGATGCTGGCCGATATGGGAGCGAACGTGATACGGGTCGATCGTCCGGGCACGAACGAACAGCAAAAACTGGATCCCATGTGCCGCAGCCGTCAATCGATTGCCATCGACCTTAAATCGGACGCCGGGCTGGAAGTGCTGCTTCGGCTGGTGGATGGCGCCGACGCCTTGTTTGAAGGGTTCCGCCCCGGAGTTGCCGAACGCCTGGGCTTCGGGCCGGAAGTCTGTCTGCAGCGTAATCCGCGGCTGGTGTACGGGCGCATCACTGGCTGGGGTCAGAGCGGCCCGCTGGCACACACGGCCGGACACGACATCAATTACATCGCCCTGTCAGGCGCACTGCATGCCATCGGCCGGGCCGGTGAAAGGCCTGTGCCACCGCTGAATCTGGTCGGCGATATAGGTGGCGGCGGCATGCTGATGGCTTTTGGCATTGTCTGCGCATTGCTGGAGGCCAGCCGCTCCGGCAAAGGCCAGGTCATCGACGCCGCCATGGTGGATGGGGCCATCGGGCTAATGGCAATGTTTTACGGTTTCCGCGCCTCTGGGCTTTACGACGAGCAGACGGGCACGAACTTTCTCTCCGGTGCAGCGCATTTCTACGATACTTATGAGACCGGTGACGGGAAATTCCTTTCTGTAGGCCCGCTGGAACCGCAGTTCTACAACCAATTCATAGACATCATCGGTGTCGACCGTGCACGCTTTGAAGCCGGTCGGTTCAGCGTGCAGCCGAATGCTACGGCCAGTGATTTCTGGCCCGAGCTAAAAGCCGAACTGGCCGCAGTGTTCAGAACTCGCAGCCGGGATGAATGGTGCAAGTTATTCGAAGGCACAGATTGTTGTGTCGCGCCGGTTTTAACTACCACGGAAGCCAGCCAGCATCCGCACAATGTTGCGCGCAAGAATTTCATTGAACTTGAAGGCGAGCTGCAGAACGCGCCGGCCCCGCGCTTCGGTCGTTCGTGCACCACACAGCCTACTGCGCCGCCATTGCCCGGGGAGCATTCGAGGCAAGTGCTGCAACAGGCGGGATATAGCGCGGCCGACATCGACGCCTTGCTGGCTGCAGGAGCAATCGCCCAGGCGTAGGCCCACTCGGACAGGACTGACTCATTGTTTGATAAGTGATATCATATGTGATCTGAAATTGCCAAATTCCGGCAATATATATCACGAATGATGGATATTATTGAACTCACCCCTGATCGGGAAGTACTTAGAGAACTGGGCCGCCGGCTGAAGCAAGTGCGCAAACAGCGCGGCCTGAACCAGCAAGAACTGGCTGAAGCGGCTGGCATGGGTGTGGCCACTTTGCGCCGCATCGAGGATGGCAGCGATAGCCAACTCGGCTCCTGGATCAAGCTGATGAAAGCCCTGCAGATGCTTAGTGCGATTGATGGCCTGTTGCCCGAGAATTTCACCTCACCCATGGCCGAAGCAGCGCGTTTGGGTAAGGCCATCCGCAAGACCAAAACCGCCGACGATGCGCCGCTCTGGGGTGATGAACAGCCATGAGCACGGCCAGAGTCAACCTGTGGGGCACCACCATCGGCTATGTGTCGATGGATGCCCGCGAGGGCTTCGCGCGTTTTGAATACGATCCGGCCTATGCCGCCCGCGGCGTGGAACTGGCACCGCTGATGATGCCGCTCAAGGCCCACCAGATTTACCAGTTTTCGGATCTGGCCAAACACAGCTTTCATGGCTTGCCGGGTTTGCTGGCCGACAGCCTCCCGGACAAATACGGCAACAAACTGATTGATGTCTGGCTGGCGCAGAAAGGCCGCACGCCCGAATCCTTCAATGCCGTGGACCGGCTCTGCTACACCGGCAAGCGCGCTATGGGTGCGCTGGAGTTTGAACCGGCACTGACCGATGTGGCCACCGCCGACAAATCGCTGGAAGTAAGCGCACTGCTGGAACTGGCCAGCCTGGCGTTTGCCAGCAAAGCCAGCCTGAAAACCCGGCTGGGCGGGGCAACAAATGAGGCAGGCAATGGCAAAGGCGCAGCAAAAGATGGGGAAGGCGACCGGACAGGCGAAGGGAAGGGCAATGATCAGGCGTTGCTCGACATACTCAGCGTGGGCACGTCAGCGGGTGGTGCGCGCGCCAAGGCAGTGATTGCGCTCAATCCTGAAAGCGGGGAGATTCGTTCCGGCCAGCTGGATTTACCCTCCGGCTTTGTTCACTGGCTGATCAAGTTCGATGGCGTGGCCCTCAGCGGCGACTGGGGCGTTGCTGATCCGGCCGGTTACGGCCTGCTGGAGTATTCCTACTACCAGGTTGCGCAACGCTGCGGCATTCACATGATGGAGTGCCGCCTGCTTGAGGAAAACGGACGGCATCATTTCCTCACCCGCCGCTTTGATCGCGGGCCCGATGGTGGAAAGCATTTTGTGCAGTCGCTGGCCGCGCTGGCGCACTTCGACTATTGGCAGAGCGGCTACCACTCCTACGAACAGCTGTTCATGAGCATGAAGCAATTAGCGATTGCGCAGGCGGACATGGAGCAGCAATTCCGCCGCATGGTGTTCAACCTGGTGGGCTGCAACCAGGATGATCACGTAAAGAACTTCGCCTTTATGATGGACCGTCGCGGCAACTGGAGCATTGCTCCGGCCTTCGACCTTTGCCATTCAGAGGGCAGTGAATTCACCCGCCGTCACCAGCTCCGCATCAATGGCAAAACCCATGGATTCGACAAACAGGACCTGAAGTACATGGCGGAGTATGTAGGTTTGCCGCGTGGCCGCGAGAAGCTGATTCTGGAGGAAGTGATTGAAGGCTTCTCAGGTTGGCCGAAACTGGCCGACGAGCTGGGAATACCAGCGGCGCTGCAAGAGCATGTGCAACGTACCTTGCGGTTGGATTGGTGACGCCTCGCTCCCCGTCATTCCGGAATTTTTTGTGCAAGGATGCACTTAGATCGCGTAGCACAAGGATGTGCGAGAGCGATCAGGCAGCAAATATCCGAAATCCACTTAACGTCACTTCCGATCAATGGATTCCGGATCTCTCGCTACGCTCGATTCCGGAATGACGTACTGAGGTTAATCCCCGTCATTCCGGACTTTCTCAACCCCGTCATTCCGGAATTTGCGAAGCAAATATCCGGAATCCACATTTAATTTAAAACCCCTACCGATCCCGCAGCACCTGCTCACCGCGTGAAATCGCCATCGCGCCACTGCGCACCACCGCCAGAATCTCAGCACACCCGCTGACCGCCTCAATGAACTCATCCATCTGGATGTTGGAGCCGGTGAGCTCCAGCGTGAAGTTATCCGGGTTGTCATCCAGCACCCGCACCCCTCTGGCCTCAATCAGTTCGCTGATGCGCTGGCTCTTGCCTTTGTCCACCCGCAGTTTCATCAGCAATAGCTCGCGTTCGATGTGATCCACCAGCGTCATGTCGGCAATTTTCACCACGTCCACCAGCTTGGATAGCTGCTTTGTGATCTGTTCAATCACCTCATCCGAGCCGCGGGTGACCAGGGTCAGGCGGGATACTTCCACATGTTCCGTGGGCGCCACGCTGAGCGATTCAATGTTATAGCCGCGTGAAGAAAACAGGGCTGCAACCCGCGCCAGGGCGCCAGCTTCGTTCTGGAGAGTGATGGAAATGATGTGTCGCATGGCTTTCGGATGAATTTCACAAGCAGAGTCAGCAGCCATGTTCGCCGAGTTTCCGGGCTATTGCAATGTGTGCATGATTACCGGAGACTGGAAATTTGGGGTCAGGAAATTTGGGGTCAGAGGAGATTTGGGGTCAGAGTAAAAACTCGCAAGTTAGTGGAGATTTGGGGTCAGAGTAAAAACTCGCAAGTTAGTGTGATCGACCAACTGGGAGTCATGGGAGTTTTTACTCTGACCCCAAATCTCTCTCCAACCCCAACTCTCCACCACCACGCGAATTGCATATTTGAAACAACAGGTCTTTTTGAAATGACGCAAGCCCAGCCCATCATCTCCCTCAGCAACCATCCCTTGGCCGGCCAGAAAATGTCCGGTGCCGACATCATCGTGCAGGTCCTCGCCGATGAAGGCGTGGACATCATCTTCGGCTACAGCGGTGGCGCCATTCTGCCCACCTATGATGCGGTGTTCCGCTACAACACTGACAACCCCAAAGCCGATGGCAAAGAGCCCATGCCACTGATCGTGCCCGCCAATGAGCAGGGCGCCGGTTTCATGGCCGCCGGTTATGCGCGGGCCAGCGGCAAAGTGGGCGTGGTGATGGTGACCTCAGGCCCCGGCGCCACCAATACCGTTACACCCATTCGCGATTGCATGGCCGATTCCACCCCCATCGTGGTGCTGTGCGGCCAAGTGCCCACCCATGCCATCGGCACCGATGCCTTCCAGGAAGCGCCAGTTTCCAGCTGCCTGGGCCCGGTTTCCAAGCACACCTTCCTGGTCACCGACCCCGAGCGCCTGGAAGCCACCATGCGCACCGCGTTCGAGATCGCCCGCAGTGGCCGGCCCGGCCCGGTGGTGGTGGATCTGCCCAAGGATGTACAGAACTGGGCCGGCGTATTCCAGGGCGAAGGCCTGTTGCCCGTGCGCGGTTATCGCCAGCGCATGCGCGCCATGGAAGAGAACCGTTTGAGCGAGGAGAGCTGCCGCGAGTTTTTCGCCATGCTGGCAGACAGCAAAAAGCCCCTGATCTATGCCGGCGGCGGCGTGATCAACGGTAATGCTTCCGAAGCCCTGCGCGATTTCGCCAAGGCCTTCTCCATTCCCGTAACCACCACCCTGATGGGCATCGGCGCGGTAGACACCACCGAAGAT
>JBGTHE010000393.1:0-2792 GCA_041746335.1 Lysobacterales bacterium
TAAAGCGTACGCAGATGCTGACCCAAGCGGTCATGAATCCCCTTGTCGCCTTCCATCACCAGTGGACTGACTCCATGACCAGTGATAAAACGATCACGCCACTCCTCACCCTTGCTCCAGTTGGCATTCATCAGTTCCGAGGGCCGTGAGCGCGCGGCTGCCAGGTAAGTCAGGCGATTAGGAACGATCTTGAAGCCAGGTTTATCCGTTCTGACCGTAACAATGCGGTCTCCCACCCATTCCACCGGACAGGCGTCTTGCAGCACTTCTTCGTTGGCAGCCGCAATCAGGTAATTGTGTTCCTCCGGGCTGACAAATGTGGCCCCAAAGATGTCGTGGCTTGCCTCTCCTTCATGATATCGGCCTTTCAGCTCAAAGCTCAGATGGCCAAAATAGTTGGCTACATTAGGATCTTCCGGGCGTATCCGTTCGGTGCGCCGGTCCACCCATGCGATGTTGTCATAACAGATCTCAAGCCGCCCCAAACCGGTCTGGTCAGCCAACAGGTGAGCATCGGGAAACAAGCCGACCAAAGCACGCGTGGCCTCCAGTTGCTGGGTCATTTCACAACTGTTAGCCGGATCACAAGGTCCTATGCTCAAACCTCCGGTTCGGTAGGCGGTGCGCTGTTGTGAGCCACCACTGAGTACAACGTCAGCCCCGGCCTGCAAGTGCGTTTCGCGAAACTCCAGCTCGGATTCGCGAATGCCACCCACCAGGCTTTCCAGTGCAGCCCGGTATTCCACCAGCACCTGACTGACAGGATCAGAACGACCCGCTCCAGTGCCACTCAGGCAATCCAGTTGTTGTGACATTACCTGCATCAGGCCGAAGCCAATTTCCTGCATACGGTGAATCCGGCTTTCATTCTCCGGGGTCTGCATGAACACCGGTACCTGCATCGAAAACCAGGTCATCATGACAGTCAGCGTGGACCAGTCCAGCGGGTTGGGCAGCGGCTGGCTGATGGCAGGGCACGGTGAATGAGCTTGGTCGTACAAATAGCCCAGCAAATAGTTGATGCGCTGTGTGGGTAATAACTCCAGCTCCCGCGCCAGCTGATCCACCGCAAAAGGACCCCGCTGGTCGCCGGAGAGCTCGGCCGTACGCAATATTTTGTCTGCGTAATCGAGCATGTTGGCCATGCAGGCGTCAAATTGCTGACGCGTTAATTTGAGCTGCCCCTCCGCATCACGTTCAGCCATCAGCGAAATGCAGATGTCGATTTCTTCACTGATCTGCTTGCGCACGGGCTGATCAAAGTAAAAAGCCATATCCGGTGCCATCAATACCAGTTGTGCAATAGCATCGGCCAGTTCCTGCTGCAGACTTGCGAGTCGCTGGCTGATTGGCTCACCGCTCTGCAGTTCCTGGGCCACATCAAACACGGCCGCCAGGTTGGCATTGATATGGGCATCCACTTCACTGAAAGAACGGGCCAAATGATTAGAAATTCTGGGCAGGTAGGTGGCCAGTAATTTGGCCATGCGCGTATCACTTTCTGCTCCGCGAGTGCGACTGTCCAGCATAACGGTAGCGATCCACAGCAAACTCTGGCTGAACTCAAGATAATTGCCAGAATATAAGCCATCCACTGCCACTGACAGACGCAGTAATTGCTGTGCCGAACTCAACTCGGCCCCCTGCAGGTCCGGCAAGGCACGATGTAAATCAAACAACAAACGCTTGAACCGCAGCTGGTCGGGGGCCTCTGATAAGGTCAATGAATCCAGCAAGACGCTCATGGAGCGGAAATGTGCATCGAGATCGTCCGGCTTGTCGGTTTTGGCCGAACGCGCTGGCGGCTCTGCTGCAGCCCAGGGTTCAAACCAGTCCGGGCTCAATTGCACTAATGCCTGAGCCAGGCTGGCATTGCCGGAAGCCCGCGAATTGGCCTCCAGCCAAATCCGGCTCGCGCTGTGTTCAACCCGAAACAGTACCTCGGGCAGGAAAGACGCGGCGATGCGCTCCTCATCCCGATCGAACAGCAAAGGCAACAGATCGGAGTAGTCAGGGCCCAGTGGCGATACCACTGGAGGGGGCAGCAAGCGATGCTGCCAGAGCTCTTGCTGCAGCACCAGAACGGCGGGGTCGAGCACGGTGCTCCGTGAAGGCAAGCGATAATAGCGCGCCGCCAGTCGGTCCAGCCAGGTTCGACTCTCCCGGAAGAACGCGACCAATGATTCCTCCTGACCCACTCCTGGAGCTGGGTTAAACTTCAACAGATAAGCCAACGCCGTCAGGCTTAAAAGCGCATCCTGGCGAGAATCCCGATCGGCGAGGCTTGCCGCCAACTCTCTGGAGCCAGGTAGTTGTTCCAGCCACCCCGCTATGGTCTCAGCTGACGCAACGGGTGGCGGCTCAGGTGGTGGCTCAGGTGGCGGCTCGAGTGGTGACTGGGGCGGCAGCACGCCGCCTGGTTCTTTGGCGCTGCCGGCGGGTACTGCACTGTTGTCCTGATCCTGCGCCAGTCCTGAGCCCGTCATCGACAGAAGCAATACCATGGCCAACGCGCGCAGCCAGCGGGCTGGCGACGACGATCGAGCCGAAGGGGGCTGTGACTCGATGCTGAAATTCAGAGAAGCTTTCATTCGGGCAATAGCGGCATATCGCTGGACAATTCAGTTCAGGGGAGCAGTTATACTACGCGAAGCGCTGGGCAGGGCCAAAGCATCTTGCTCGGCCGAAACTTTTGCTTTAACCAGAAGGTCACCACTTTCCACCCTTCCAGGCAGTGAATTGATGATTTCCAGGCTGTTGATCATTACCACCGGCGGCACCATCGACAAGAT
>JBGTHE010000394.1:0-4951 GCA_041746335.1 Lysobacterales bacterium
GGAGCTGGATGATGAAAGCCTGCTGGAAAGTTTTCACTCAGCCACCAGCGAGGAACGCATTTATGTGCTCACACCCAAAGGCCAGGTGGTGGATCTGGTAGCTGGAGCAACGGTGCTGGATTTTGCCTACCACGTACACACAGAAGTGGGTCACCGCTGTCGTGGTGCCAAAGTGAACGGTCGCATCGTGCCGCTGACCCATGTGGTGGTCACCGGCGATCGCGTGGAAATTCTCACCGCCAAACAGCCCAGCCCCAGCCGCGACTGGCTGAACCCGCGCCTGGGTTACATCAAGGCAGCCCGCGCCCGCAGCAAAGTGCGGCAGTGGTTCAAAAAGGAAAGCAGAGATGACAATCTGCAGGCTGGCCGTGAATCAGTCGAAGCTGAAGCGCGGCGCCTTGGCCTTGACAGCCGTAACCTGATGCCGGTGGCGCAGCGTTTCAGTCAGGCCACCATCGATGACCTTTATGTTGCCGTCGGCAGTGGCGATTTGACGGTAGGGCAGGTGGTAGGGGCCATGGAGCGCTTGCGTGCCGAACAGGCCAGCCCCACCGGCCTGGAAATGCTGACACGCACACCGTCACGGCAACGCGGCCCTGCCCCCAGCGGGAAAGATGATCTGGTGATCGAAGGGGTGGGCAACCTGGTAACCAGCATGGCGAAATGTTGTCAGCCCGTGCCGGGTGACCCGGTGGTGGGTTACATCACGCGTGGCCGCGGAGTGACCATTCATCGCGAGGATTGCCGGCAGGCGATTCGCTGGAGTGAAGATAACAATCCGCGACTGCTGCGGGTAAATTGGGGCGGTGCGCCAGCCACACGTTACCCGGTGCAGGTGCTGATTCGTGCTTACAGTCGACGCGAATTACTGCGCGATGTGTCCAACGTGTTTGCTGTTTCGGATGCGGTAGTGACCGATACCTCCAGCCGCCTCGATGAAGTTAACGATGAAGTGACCATTCACTTGAATCTGCGCGTTAAAGATTATGAACAGCTCAGTGAGCTGCTGAATCGCATCAACAATGTGCCCAATGTGATTGAAGCCAGGCGGCTGACGGAGAAAGGTGCCTGAGTGCCATCTCAGTCCATTGGCGCTGCAGCCCCAAAGCTTGCCCAACCCTGCTGGATTCCAGAGTTCGCTTCGCGCCTCTGGAATGACGGGAAACTTTAGTTAACGCCGTCATTCCAGACCGCCGTCAGGCGAGTCCGGAATCCAGCAAACCAGCCAGTTGTCGACAGGCCGTTTCCACCGAGAAATACTGCTGCACATTTTTCAGGCCACCTTCTGAGAGTTTCTCCCACAACGCTCGGTCCTGGTACAAGCGCACAACGGCCGCCGCAAAATCAGTAGCATTGTCGGCCACCAGCACATCCTCATCCGCACGCGCTTGCAAGCCTTCGACGGCGGCCGGAGTTGCTACCACCGGCTGGCCGCGGCTCATGCTGAGATTTACCTTGCCTTTAACACCCGCGCCATATCGCAAAGGTGCAACGGCGAGGCGGCAGCCATCCAGCCACGGGTTCAGGTCATCCACAAAGCCGTGAAAGATCACGCCGTTGCCTTGCAGACGCTTGATCCGTTCAGGCGCCTTGCTGCCAATCAGATGAAAGTTCACACCGGGCAATCGTGCCTGCACCAGTGGCCAGATGCTGGTGACAAACCACTGTGCCGCGTCGATGTTGGGCGGATGCTGGTAGCCACCCACGAAGAACAGATCCTTGCGTTCAGCAAAGCCGGCCTGGCAGCCCGCCACCGGGTGAATATTGGACAGAATTTCGATACGCGCATCCGGAGCTGCTGCGCGCAGCACCTCTTGTTCCACTGTGCTGACGACCAGCGTTAGGTCAGACTGGCGAATCACGGCAAGTTCGGAACGTTTGGTCTGCGCTGCCACTCGTCGTAAGGGCAGACTGTTTTCCAGCTCCGCCAGGCGTTCCTCGCGCAGGTAGTGCAAATCCACTGTATCGAAGATGAATTTCGCTTTCGGGCAGTATTTACGCACCAGTGAGATGTAATTGGCCGCCACGTAATGTCGGCTGACCATGACAAAGTCGAATTCAGCACCGCGCTCACGGAAGAAATCCTGCAAGGAGGCTATCCAGGGGTTGTACAGCGCTTCCACGCCGGCCGCCTGCAAGGCTGCCGAATAACGCCCGGCATAGCCGCGGTTATCGGCAAAAAAGCTCACGCCATAACCCAGTTGTTGAAAACATTTGAAGAGATAGGTCAACCTGAGGCTGCCAGAATCCTGGTCCGGCTCAGGTGTGTAGGCATCAATGATCAAAACCCGGCCTTTGAGACGGTGATCGCGTGCTTTACGCACTTCGCCTTGATCATCCGGATTCACCACCGGCGCAGGATAGGCCTTCAGTTCGTCCTGCCAGCGTTGCAGGAATTTGCTGCGGTTTACAGCCTGGTATCTCTTGGCGCCACTGTTGATATCAGTGCCGGAGGTGACGCCCTCGTGATGAATGATGCGGGCGGCAGGCTGGTAGCGCACTTTCAGGCCAGCTTCGCGCACCCGGAAAGCCAGGTCGGTATCTTCATAGTAGGCTGGGGCATATCGCGCATCGAACCCCTGCAAGTCACGGAACAGCTGCGTACGCAGCATGATGCAGGCGCCGGAGCAGTAGTCCACTTCACGCAAATACTGATACTCAGGTTTGTCGGCATCGTCATTACGGCCAAAGTTCCAACCCGAACCATCATTGAATATGATGCCGCCAGCTTCCTGCAGGCTCCCATCCGGGTAGAGCAGTTGCGCGCCTGCCAAACCGGTATCCGGAAACTGCTCAAAGGTATCCAACAGCGCATCCAGCCAGCCTTCCAATACCTGGGTGTCATTGTTCAGCAGCACGGTGAACTCGCCCCGGGCCGCTTCCAGTCCGCGGTTACAGCTGCCTACAAAACCGAGATTTTTGGTATTGCGCAGATAGGTCAACCCGCTGACAGTCTGAGCGCTTTCTGAAGTTTCATCGCTCGAGTGATCATCCACCACGATCACCTCGAACGCAGCCTTACAGGAGCTATCGGCCAGTGAGCGCAGACAGGCCGCAGTGTAAGTCCACTTGTTAAAAACCGGGATGACGATGGAAACCCGGGGCTGATCGTGCTGCGGCAAACTTGCAGGTGGGTGCGGATCGCCAATGCTTTCAACTGGGTGATCACTGGCCGACACCGGGTCACTGCTGCTTTGTGGTGCCAGCTGAGCCCGCACCAGTGCACCGCGTATTCCAGAAGTGCTGACCGTGCGCACCGCCTGCGACAATAACAAAGGCCAACGCAGTGGATTCCAGGCGCGTGCCCGGCCGAGGTTGGCAAATACTCTCCGACCTGCCCGAAGGGGTTTGGTTAGTCGCCAGGAGGAGCTTGCCAATACCGCGTAGAATTGCGCTTGAAGTGCCTCATACTGCGCCTGCAATGCATCATAGTGCCCCTGCATGGCAACCTGAATGCTTTCCATGCGTGCCAGATGGGCTCTTTCATGCGCAATTACTTTCTCGCGGTGGGTAATTTCTGCCTGCAGCTTTCCAACCCATAGGTCGCGATTGCGCTGTTCTGCCTGCAGGGCCGCTTCTCGCTCGCGTGCCCAGTCGGTGCGTTTGTCGACTTCCGACTGCAGGTTTACCACCTGCTTTTTTAATTGCAGATTGCGCGCATTCAGCGTGACAGCTTGCAGCGCTAAAGCGCCGTATTGAACTTCTTTCAGCCCGGCCAGCTCTGCTTGTGGCGGCAGTAAATCCAATACCGGACAGAGGTCTTGATACTGCTGCAGCATGGCGCTTGTGCTGAAGTTGGGTTGCAGTTGCAGATTCTTTCGCAAGGCATTGAGTGCATTGGGCTGAGCTGAAAGCTCGGCCACCTTACGCACCAGCGCCGCAGCGTTCGGCTCGATCAGCCAACCGTTGCGCCCCTCTGTAATCCGCTCCGCCAGGCTGCCCATCCGCGTGGCGAGCACTGGAATGCCCAGCTGGTGCATCTCGGATAAGGTGTAGCTGAAGGTTTCAGGCACCACCGATAGGAGAGCAGCCAGGTGAGGCCCAATCTGCCGCAGAATGGCGGGCAGTTCTTCGCGCTGGTATTGCAGAATGACATTGACCCCGGACTGGCCGAAAAATGCTTCGCCTTCCTTGCCCGTTCCCAGCAGATAAACCTGTGCCAGTTTGGTCAGCTCCGGCAGGGCCTGCAACACCAATGCCTGGCCTTTTCCCTGCTGCATGCGCCCCGGAATCACCAACCGCAAGCGACCATCATCGCGCGCTTTGGGAAGTACCGGTGCATTGTCCTCAAAGGGATCCAGGCCATGGGGAATGACCCGGATTTCAGGATCGCTCCAGCCGACTTCAAGTTGCTGCAGCAATTTCCCCACGGAGTGGCTCGGAGCGGTCAGACACACCCCCTCCTGTTGTACCGTCAGTCGCCAGTGATCTGCCAGCTGCTGCCAGCCCGCAGCATCCCGTTTGCCAAAATCAGGTAGTAACTGATGTTCGGCCAGTGCGGCGGAAAGCGCTGAGCCTGCTTGAGAGTCACGTGGCACATTGGGCCGAACCCCCAACGCCAGATAAGGCAGAGGATTAACACCCAGCAGGGGCCACAGCGGGTAGTAATCATGCAGCACCTGCACCGTGGGCAAGCCACTGCGCAGTGCCTCGAGGCTATGTCCCACCAGTGATGAAACGATAATCCGGCCCACCTGGTAGCGTTCACAAATCTGTTGCAAAATCTGCGAATACCAAGGGTGGGTATCGAGGGAAGAACGGATCGCGGGCTGCAACCACCAGCTGGCCAGTTCGGCGCCCAATTCATTCCCGGCATACAGCGCCAGTTTCTGCCCCGCACCCTGACCCGACAGGGCGCTTTCCGAACGTAATTGCAAGTGCAGACCTTCGCGATCAGCTTCGATCAGGCTGCTGATCCAGCGTGCCACACCGCCGCCCCAACTGTGAGTAA
>JBGTHE010000395.1:0-2026 GCA_041746335.1 Lysobacterales bacterium
ACCGTTCGCGTGAGGCATCTGGAAGGCTATCGCTGCCGAAGCGAAAGAAGTCATCTGAGTACAGGGTCGAACCGTGCTCGCAGGCAAGACGAGCAAAATCGATCGAGGCACGGCATGCTCGAGGTGACATTCGGCCAAGCCGTGCGGTATCCAAGTACAACACGTCTCGCAAGGCTAAGAAACCTTAAAAGAAAATCTCGACAACTCACTCGATCATAGAGCGATCATGCTTTGCGATCCAGCAGATCTGTATAAGAAATGGAAAAAACTTGCAGACGCTTCCAGATCTCCTCCGCCCTTTTGACTTTCTCGAAATCGAAGCTGAGGTCAAAACGAATCGTCCGCCCAGTCATGTCAGCTAACTGAGTGCCTACCGCGCGCGTGCCGTAGATCCCAAAATCAAAAACTAAGTCACTTTCACCATCTAACTGAGATTCTCGAACTAATCTGAGCCAGATGCCGTGTCGATACTGTTGGTCTAGCCAAGCATGAACAGGATCCACTGGAAATGTCTCACCATCGCGCCATAGATGATCGGCAATAATCGCTATCCGCTCGATGTTAATTATGCCCGCATCGTGCAACTCTAAGTTGAGCAATGTGCTCTGCTGGCCAGGTCCCTCTTGCCAATAATGAGCCGATTCGATATGCGCGACACTGCGGTAATGATGCAAGCCAGGACTCCGCAACAATTCCTCGTAGACGACTCGCCAGCTCTCCGTTGATGGGAATTCAACCGAATCATCGGCGAGTCGTCGGCATTGCTCAGTAAGGGAACTTAGCTGCTGGATGGCGAGCGTGCGGTAGATCAGATCGGATTTGGAAGCGATGCGCTGAAGTGATTTGGCAATCGAGCTGTGAATCTCTGCAATTCGCCGGTCCGAGGACAACTTAAGCAGTGTTTCAAGTGATTCGCCTAAGCTGACAGCGCCCTGCCTCGCTTCACTCACTTTCCGTAGTAGCCGTAGAGCCACGGCCAGCAACAGAATCTGTAGACCGAAAATGGCTAAGAGCTGGGCGTTGAACGATGCAAACCACCAGCCGATGCCCGCTAGGGCAAGTAGGCCGACGGCAGCAGCGAAAATAGTTCTCGAATACCACAGCCAAGCGTCCGGCATCATAGGTCTGTCACCATGGAGTAGTGGAAATGTCCGCGTCTAATATGTGCTACTGGACGGACCGGCGCAAGTACAATGTGACGCTAGCCGACCGGCACTCATTTGGTGTGTGTTGAGAGGTTTTGGCGTATGGCTAGCCTGGCAGGGTTCCGCCGTGGCGCGCATGGTTCGCCACGATGGCCAACGCTGCTTGGCGATCTCCATTGCGAATGGCCCGCTCAATTTGCGGCAACACATCGGGCTCAAGGATTGCCCAAAACGGAATAAATCCAGCCGAGGGGAATTTTGAGATCGGCCCCAGCCCCTCGTCAATGCGAAGAGATTGGAGCCCCTTTTCGTTGTATGTTCCAACAAATGACTTTAGCATTGTCTAGATGTACCACAGCCGAACGTACAAAGTAAAGCAACTTCGCGGTTCGTCGCGGACAAAAGTTGGATCTGTCTCGGTGCCCAGGCCCGACGCGAGCGAGTACGGCCCACGGGCTTCCTAAAAAGAGCACTAGGTCAGATGGACGTTGTTGTCGATTCGCAACCGCACTTCCTCAACCACCGCCTCAAGTGCCTCAAGCAAGTCATGGTAGTTCTGTTGCTTGCGGTAGGTGACGACCACGCGAACACCATTCTCCCCCGCGAAAGTTTGACTTGAGTTGGCATTGGATGCCTTACGTTTTCCGCGCCGCTGATTGACTAAGCTTGTTGCTTGGCGGGTGGTGACTGCGGACTCAGCGGAATCGGAGGAAACTCGCTCGAGCACGTCCTCATCTTTCAATTTGCTGAGTTCGTAAGCCGCGGTCTTTCCCAGTTGACCAGTTTCAATTTGCCTTTGCATGGAGGCAGGCAAGTCGAGTAGTGCCAATCCGCGACTAACACGTGATGGCGACAGTCGCAGCGCAGCAGCCACTTGCTTC
>JBGTHE010000396.1:0-2698 GCA_041746335.1 Lysobacterales bacterium
TGTCCCTTGACTCTGACCCCAGCCGGGCTAGTTCACCTGACGCTTGAAACCCTGCCAGAAAGGCTCACGCAGTTTGAACTTCTGCAGCTTGCCAGTCGCGGTGCGTGCCAGTTCCGTGCGGAACTCGATGCGCTTCGGACATTTATAACTGGCGAGGCGGGTTTTGACATAGCTGATCAATTCCTCTTCGGTCAGCGCAGAGTCCGGCGTTTTAACGACCAGGGCCAGAACCAGTTCGCCCCATTTTTCATCGGGTATGCCAATGACAGCTACTTCGGCAACCTCCGGGTGGCTGAACACGGCATCTTCCACTTCAATCGAGCTGATATTTTCACCGCCGCTGATGATCACATCTTTCTTGCGATCCGCAATGGTCAGCATGTGCTGTTCGCCAATGCGGCCGCCGTCACCGGTATGGAACCAATCATCCACGATGCACTGGGCAGTTTCCGCGGGCTGGTTCCAATATCCACCCATCACCACATTACTTCGAGCCAGTACTTCGCCGCGGTCATCAACGCGGGTTTCCACGCCCAGACAGGGCTGACCGGCATTCACCAATCGCGCGGCCTTTTCGGCAGGGGTCTTGTCATCAAACTCTGGCCCCAGGCGATTCATGGTCAGTAAAGGCGCGGTTTCGGTTAATCCATAAATCTGGATCATTTCCCAGCCCAGCTCCGTTTCCATGCGCTCGATGGTGCGTTGAGGTGGAGGCGCGCCGGCCACTACCATGCGTATGCGGCCGCGCCCGGGAATTTCTCCTTCCCAATGCTGCGCTGCATCCAGAATCATATTCACGACAGCTGGCGCACCGCACATCAGGGTTACGCCATGCTGCTGCACGCGGCGGAGGATTTCTGTGCCTTCGACTTTACGCTGGATAATGTGCTTGCCGCCCATGGCGGTGAGCGCATACACCATGCCCCAGCCGTTGCAATGAAATTGCGGTACCAGGTGCAGATAAACATCACGCTCGTTCACGCCCAGATGCCAGCCAAAGGTCGCGGCATTCAGCCACAGGTTGCGATGGGTAAGTTGCACGCCCTTGGGCCGCGCTGTAGTGCCACTGGTGTAATTGATGGTGGCAGTGGCATCTTCGTCACGCTCAAGCCAGGGCTTTGGTTCAGTGTCAAAGTCATATAAAACTTCATCCGATTCAGAACCAATTACCAAGCGGTGTTTGGCAGTGATTCCCTTCAGCGACTCATCCAGCTCAGGATCGACCAGCAGGAGCTCGGCGCCACAGTGCTTAACGATGTAATCCACCTCGGCAGCCACCAGGCGAAAATTAATGGGCGCCAGTATGCGACCCCACGCGCTGACACCGTAAAAAGCCGTGAGCAATCGCGCAGAATTCTGGCTGACGATGGCTACCCGGGCGCCGCGTGCCAGACCCAGTTTGTCCAGCCCCGCAGCCAGCGCACGTGCCCGTCTGCCCATTTCACGGTAAGTGCAGTTGCCCCAGGAAGCGGCCGGTTGGTCGGGTTCGTCAACAAAGGCAATACGATCGGGAAAAACCTGCTCTGCGCGGCGCAGGTGGTCAATGACGGTCAAAGGTACTTTCATGCGAACTTCCTGATTAAGGGGTTAAATCGAAAATCCGGGATTGCAACAGCTTCGGAGCCTATCGCGGCACTTCCTGCTTAACGGTGAGATACCACGGCGCAAAATCATGGTCAATCGCCCAGAATCCGCGCTATCCGTTGCTCAAATTGATCAAGAATCCCTGGCTCTTCCTTGGCCGCTACCAGCGGTTGCAGTTCTTCATGCACCAGATCCAGATTCAGTTGACTGCCAAGACGCTCGAGAATGCTGGTGACATCTGCCCAATCCTTGTCGCGCGCGGCGAAGCACTTCATCACCAGCAGATCTTCTGCCGAGCAAGTGTTTAGGACGGTGTCAGTGTCAATCGTCCATAGACTGGATCGTTCGATGACACGCGCCTCGAACGGTAACCCGGTCAATACGATATCGATGCCGACGCCTTGTGCGGATTTCAACAGCAGAACCCGGGTCTGCCGGGCAAACTCAAGCGGAGAATCGACACGCGCTTCCAGCCGCGACAGCAACTCACTGGCGACAGTATCTTCTCCACCGGGCTCAACCAGCACAGATAAATCGACATCGGCGGTAAAACGTGGCTCGCCCCAACGCTGCAAGGCCACCCCGCCGATGACACAGAATTTCAGCCCAATCTTTTTGCAAACTTCTTGTGCGGCAAGCGCTGCGTCAAAGACGGGACCGAGGCTCATTTTTGCGGGCGCAGGCGAGCCAGCAGACGTTGCTGCTCTACCAGGCCACTGGAAGGGCGCAGCGGATAGGGACTGCGTATCTGCAACAACTGGGCGAACTGCCGAGCTGCATCCTGTTCGCTGAGGCCGCGCAAGCGTTGCAGGCGCTCGGCTTCAAGCGCTGCCTGTGCTTCATCCCACACATCGACCATTTCTTTTGCAGCTGCGGTGGAACTCTGGTTCAGCGATGCTTTTTTCAACGATTTCACAACGGTATCATAGCACTCGCCCGAGCCTCGCAAGAATGGGAAGCAGGCTTTTGCAAGGCCTTGTTCGGGGCCACGGCAGCACAATACGTCAGAATATTGGGCGGCTAAATAGGCCGAAGATCCAGGTCTTCATCAGTAGCCACCAGCGATCGATCTTGTTAGCCACAATCTGGCTGCTACGGGCCACTAGAATCCGAA
>JBGTHE010000397.1:0-3860 GCA_041746335.1 Lysobacterales bacterium
GGCGGTGTTGAGAAGCAGGTTTCCCAGCCTGCAATTGCTGGCTGACAACAAACCACGGCTCATCATGATCGGTGATAAAATCCAGCACGATCAGTTGAAAAAAGCAAAAATGACTGAAAGCGACCTTTGGGGGAAATTGCGCGAAGCAAATGTTTTTCAGTTTTCACAAGTCTTGGTTGTTATTGCCGAGACTACGGGGGATGTATCCGTTTTACACACAAATGATGATGTCCGGGATGTCCAACCGGAACTATTGCGCGGTGTCATTGCCGGTGAGCGCTATGGCCAAAACCCCCGGTAACGATATCCTTCGATTGGGCATAGGAAATGGCGATAAACCCAAACTACCGGGCAAGGCCCGATAGTTTGGGTTTATCGTTGGCTAACATTTGGATAGTTTCCCGGAACTCACCTGATCATACTTAGCGCTGGCATCCTGGACGAACATAATCAGAAATGGTCATGATATTGTTCGCGATTACAGCATTTCTGGCCAGCCGTTCAGCGAACCGTAACCGTTACGGCCCGGCGGTTTTTGCTCCATGCCTGTTCATCCGAACCCAAGGCATCAGGACGTTCCTTGCCATAGCTGACGACCGAGATTCTCGACAGTTCGACGCCCAAGGTCGAAAGATAGTTTTTCGCGGCGTTTGCGCGGCGTTCGCCGAGGGCCAGATTATATTCGCGGGTCCCACGCTCGTCACAATGGCCCTCCACCCGGATACGAACACCGGGATTGGCGACCAGCCACGCGGCTTGGCTGCGCAGAATTTCCTGATCCTGGCTGTCCACATTGCTCCGGTCAGTTTCAAAAAATATCCTGTCTGCCGCAACATTGGCGAGGAAATCCTCTTGGCTGCCCTTGATCGGGCCGCTGGGAGAATTGTTATAGTCCGCGTTGTCTCCGGGTGCGGGCGGTAGGCCTTCCGGTGCCTTCTTGCTACACGCTGACAGGGACAAGGCCGCAACCAGCAGAGGCATTGAAAGTAGTTTGAGTGAAACAGCGGAATGGGACATGGGACAACCTTTTGAATGTTACGATTGCTTCATAGGTTCTTTTTGCCAAAGCAATTACCACGGATTTCCTATGCGCCCCGCAGCGAGAGCACATATAAAATCCATTGTAACAACTTGATATTGGCTGCCGTAAAACCATCACGTCCCTTTCAGGGACAGCATGAACTAGTAGAAGTCCCTCCGAGATGACGCGGGCAGCCGCCCACCCCCGACGACACCCGCGTCATCCAACCTTCAGTGCTCCGATTCAATATCCAGTCGATAACCAACGCCAGGTTCTGTCAGCAGATACTCCGGCTGGGATGAATCAACCTCCAGCTTTTGGCGAATGAGGGCCATATAGCTGCGTAAATATTGTGTATCGACATTGGGGTCATTCCATCCTGCGAGCAATAGCTGGCGATGGGTCACAACCTGTCCGGCATGACGCGCCAAAGTTTCCAGCAGATCGAACTCTTTGGGTGAAAATTTAATCTCTTCATCCATCAATACGACTCTCCTTTTGAGGAAATCGATCGACAAATGTCCGGATTGAAACTCTTGGCTTTTGACGGCCTCATTGTTCAATCGCCGAACCGCAGCACGGATCCGCGCCAACAGTTCTTCGATGTTGAACGGCTTGTTGATGAAATCATCTGCTCCCTGATCCAGCGCGGCGACTTTTTCCGCTTCCTGGTGGCGGGCGGACAGGACCAGGATCGACAAGGCGTTAAGGTTCAGTAGCTTTGCGATGATTTCCTTGCCATCAGCATCGGGCAATCCGAGGTCGAGCAAAATAATATCAAACACTGTATCTTTCGCCTTTTTCAAGGCTTCGGCAGCGGTCCCTGCTGAATCTACTCCATAACCCTGCGCGATCAATACAGGCTGAAGCGACCGGATGAGCGCGGTCTCGTCATCTACCAACAATATTTTCGCGTTCATTTGCCGATGCTTTCTAATGGGGAGGACGATGCCGGAAGCTTTACGACTATTTTTGTCCCCTTGCCCATTTCCAATGGGCTATGCGCGGAGATACTGCCGCCGAAAGCCTGCGCAAACCCGGATGCGATGGAAAGGCCCAGGCCATGTCCTTCTTTGCGCACATTATCTGCCGAGCGGTAAAATCGGTCGAAAACTCTGTTCAGTTCCGAAACCGGAATTCCGCATCCCTGGTCCGAAATGGCAACTTCAACCCGTCCGGCCTGCTTGTGCCCGGTTATCAATATCGGGTTGGAAGAGGGGCTATATTGGACCGCGTTTTCAAGAATATTGTAGAATAATTGTTCCAGCATGACCGGATTGGCGCGGACCGTACAGGAATCAAACGGTAGGGATTTGATGATTTCCCGCCCGCTGTGATGCAGTTTTACGGTGTTAACCGCCGAACCTAGCATTTCGACCAAATCCAGACTTTCCAACTGGTCTGATGATATTCCGGCCTGAAGCCGACCGAGGTTGAGCAAGTTTGTGGTGTATCGGTTCAGGCGTTCGCATTGGTCCTGAATGACGGTCAGCATATCTTTTCGTGAAGCTTCGGGCAGCTTTTCGCCATAAGATGCGAGACTGGATGCGGAGGCGGAGATCGCCGCAAGCGGTGTGCGCATATCATGGGAAATAGAGGAAAGCAGCGCGGTCTTGAACTCTTCGGACCGGCGCATCGCTTCTGCTTCCGACTTCTGGTGAAGCAGAACAAACCTGTCAATTGCCATGCTCAGCAGATTCAAAACAGCTGCGAAGTCTATTTTGCTAAGCCGCTTGGATTTTTGCGCGTCTTGGGCGGCGATCAACACGCCGACACGGCGCTGCGACGATGACAGCGGATAGGCGATTTTCTCGTCTTGAATTTGTAGCAATCCGTCTTGTTCGATGGCTCGTTGTGCCTCTTCTAACCACTGATCTTTGCCCTTTACCGAGATCCATTCGCTATCGCTGAGTGCATGTATTTCAAACTTTTCGGCTGAATCAAATATGCCGGTGTGTACGATTGCCTGGTCAATCTCTTCGAGGTGCACGGCCGTTTGAAGCTGATTACTGATGTCCAGCAACAGGTTGATTTTCTGTTGTGCATTCTCGGCAGCACGGGCTCTGTCGTTGATCCGACCTGCCAGCACACCCGACAAAAGAGCGCTCAAGTTAAAGGCCAGCAGCGGGATATATTCATCAGAGGTGGTGACACCGAAATCCAGCAGAGGTTCGCTAAAGAAAAAATTATAGAAAAATGATGCGCCAATGCCGGCTAGTAAGCCACCTCGCAGGCCGTTCACGGCACCAATTATAGTCACCGCGGATACGTATATCAGGGCGGCGCTGATTGGCCGATCCGCGTTCTGGGCTACATAGGTTGCTAAGGTTCCGACGACAAAAACGGCAAGCCCGATGAAGAATGAAAAATAGCTTCGCGAACTATCGGACGATAGTCGTGTGAAAATCGTGGGTATCTTGTTGAACATCTGCAGAGCCATTCTGGGGGCATAGCGGGAAATTCGAAAAGCTACATGCATGGATTTCCTATGGTGCCTGCATATAATCTTCCCTAGGGGGCGAGATAGGAATGGTGCGCGTTAGTCTTCGCGACTTCGCTGCGCCTAAAATCTGAGGTGCCAATCGCGCCAATGACCGAACAAGCGTCAACTAGCCCCAGACAGAATGAAATCTGACTTTATTGCCAGTCAGATCCGCCACGGTAAATCCATCGAGATGCCGCAGAAACGCTTCAACCCCATCGGCCAAGACATGCCTCAAGCCGCAGACTGGGGTGATAACGCACGCATTACTGGATTTATCGAAACATTCCACAAAGGTTCCGCAATCTTCGAAAGTGCGAACGACCTGACCGACATTAATGGTGTCGGCAGGTTGAT
>JBGTHE010000398.1:0-11990 GCA_041746335.1 Lysobacterales bacterium
CCTCAAAGTTTTCTCGCGGCCAAGATTACCTTAAAATCGCCTTCCTTCCACTGGTCCAACCAGTGCTTGTTTCAGCCGGAGCAGACCCGCACATGCCAGATTGGACCCTGTTGGGTGAAGCGCAAATTCCGGGTACCGATCAGTTCATGTATCTGTATAAAGGCAAAGACGATTTTTCAATCAAGCTGGCGCGTGGCCAAGAGTTGATGAACACCCGCAAGCATGGCTCTGAAGATGCGCTGGGCGAATTGCCGTGCGGACGCATTAAAGATGTTCGCAATGCTCGGGTTCTGATCGGCGGCCTTGGAATGGGCTTCACCCTGGCCGCCGCGTTGCGCACCGTGGGCGCACAAGCCGAGGTGACTGTGGCTGAACTGATTCCCGAAGTGGTGGAGTGGAATCGCGGGCCGTTGGGGGAGCGGAGCGGACGGCCACTGGATGATCCGCGCACCCGGGTTCATGTCGGCGATGTGGTGCGTTTGTTGAAGCAAAGCAAAGCCCGATTTGACGTTATTGCTCTGGATATCGACAATGGCCCAGAAGGACTGACCCGCAGCAGCAACAACTGGCTATACAGCCTGATGGGTGTGGCCACCGCGCAAACTGCGCTGAAACCAGGCGGGGTGTTGGCCTACTGGTCGGCAGCAAAAGATGATGATTTTCACGACTTGCTGAAAAGTTGCGGACTGCTGGTGGACCAGGTGCAGGTCTATGCCCACGGTAAGAAAGGTGCCCGGCACACTCTGTGGCTGGCGACCTGTTAGTGGACTGTAACAGCCAAATCAGCAGCGCCTGGCTTGGCATGGCGGCACCTGGCTTGGTCTTCATTCGACCGATAGCTATGGCTATCGGCCTCACTCCAGACCGGCACCAGGCACCACCATTCCTTCGCGATGCTACTACCGCTTTGGCTGTTACAGTCCACTAGGGCGTCATTCAGCTTGCTCAGCCGCGACAACATAATCCTCTCCTGGCCTCGTGTTCACACACTTGGGCTGCAGTTGATCTCCCTGTGCTGTTTGTACCTTTCTGCAACTCCTTTGTTAGCGGAACCTGCCCACGCGTCTGTCGCGCGCCAGTGGAATGAAGTGACGCTGGCGGCCATTCGCAAGGATCTCGCACGCCCAACCATTCATGCCCGCAACCTGTTTCATGTCTCTGCCGCCATGTGGGATGCGTTTGCCGCTTATGAACCCAACCTGAAAACGCTGCAGCATCACGAGCAGCAATCGGCAACGGACCTCAAAGCTGCTCGCGAAGAAGCCATCAGTCATGCAGCCTATGGCCTTCTTAAATGGCGGTTTGCCAGCTCGCCGGGCGCAGCGCAATCTTTACCGGCGTTTAACCAACTGATGAGCCAGCTGGGCTATGACAGCAGTTTTACTTCGCTGGTGGGCGACACTCCAGCGGCCCTCGGCAATCGCATCGCACAAACCTATATTGAATTCGGCCTCGCGGATACGGCCAACGAGCAGAACGGTTACAAGAGCCTTTTTTATGAACCGATAAATGATCCGCTGGTGCCTGGATTGCCCGGTAACCCGGACATGACCGACCCCAACCGCTGGCAGGCCCTGGCGCTGGATTTTTTTGAAGACCAGGGCGGCAATGTCATCCTCGGTGGCTACCCCGGTTTTCTGAGCCCTGAATGGGGGACCCTGACCCCGTTTGCGCTTCAGCCGTTGGATCTGACCATTTATCAGCGGGATGCCAATGAGCACTGGGTTTATCACGATCCAGGTCCACCTCCCCAGTTGGGGGGTTCGGGTGATGCCCTTTACAAGGCGGGCTTTGAGCAGGTGGTGTTATGGAGCGGATTGCTGGACCCCAGCGATGGCGTGATGATCGATATCAGCCCCGCTTCCAATGGTAATAACCCTTTGGGTACCAACGATGGAACAGGTTATGAAAAAAACCCCGTGACCGGAATGGCTTACACGCCGGAAATTGTTCCGGCCGGTGACTATTATCGGGTGCTGGCAGAGTTCTGGGCGGATGGACCGGAATCCGAAACACCACCAGGACATTGGTTCACCATTGCTCATTATGTTTCCGATCATCCGCTTTTGATAAAACGCTTCCGCGGCCAGGGGCCAGTTCTGGACGATCTGGAATGGGACGTGAAACTCTACCTGACCCTGGGCGGCACCATGCATGATGTCGCCGTTGCAGCCTGGGGCACGAAGGGTTGGTATGACTATGTTCGGCCGATCTCCGCGATACGCTACATGTGTGACCGCGGCCAATCTTCAGACCCGAATGGACCGTCCTACCACCCAGAAGGCATTGGTCTTCATCCCGGGGCGATAGAAGTCATCACTGCCGAAACTGCCGCTCAGGGCGGCCGGCATTTTCCTCTGGGTGGCAATATCAACCAGCATCACGGCAAAATCGCGGTGCGCGCCTGGCGTGGCCCGGACTACATTGCGGATCCGGACACCGATGCTGCAGGAGTGGGCTGGATCCGATGCGAAAACTGGTGGCCGTACCAGCGTCCGACCTTTGTTACACCACCTTTTGCCGGCTATGTGTCAGGGCACAGTACTTTTAGCAGAGCGGCCGCAGTGGTCCTGAGCCGGTTTACCGGCAGCGCGTTTTTCCCGGGTGGGCTGGGGACTTTTGCGGCACCGAAAAATGAATTCCTGATTTTTGAAGAAGGTCCCAGTGTGGATATCAGTCTGCAGTGGGCCAGCTATTTTGATGCGGCTGATGAGACCAGTCTGTCGCGTATCTACGGTGGCATTCATCCCACCCAGGACGATATTCCCGGCCGCCTCATGGGTGCAAAAATTGGCGCTGATGGTTTCCGCTTTGCCAGCAGCCTGTTTGCAGAAAACAGTGCCTCCACCCGTGCCACGTTCAAAGTCAGCAAATTCTTTATCGACGGCAACGATGTGGATGAGGTCACCGTTTACATCAGCTGCAACAGTGGTCAGATTCTGGATCAGGCCAAAGCATTGGCTGATGGAGAGTCGGTGGAATTCGTGGTGACTGGTTTCTCTGAAGGGGAACTCGATTGCACCGTCTCCGAAGGGGATTCATCTGCCTACACCGCCGAGTACAACAATCCCAGCCTGAATATTCGAAACAGCAGCGGTTGCGATTACGCAGAAGTCAGGTCGGGGGATGCTTACGAATGTGAGATCAGCAATCAGGCTCTACCAGTCGGAGTGCGAGTGGATAAAGTGTGGCTGTTCGAAAGCGGTGGTGAGGCTATCGAGCTGACTTACACGCTGACTCTTTACTGTGATGCGGCGATTGAAGGTGGACAACCACTGGACGAAAGCGTCGAGCATGTCCCCGCCGCCGGACAGCCTGGCTGTGGCCCAATAGAGCCGGCAGATCTGCCGCCGGGCAGCAGTTCGCCGAATTTCAGTTGGTGCAAAGCCTTTTCGGGACAAGGCGATAGCAGCTTCACAGTAATGGTGATTCCCGAGTTCCCGTCGTCCCAATGTTTTTGGCTGGAAAGCGGCCAGGATCCCCTGGTTGAAACGGATCAGAGCGGTTGCACTCACCTCAGTATTCGAGCCGGGAGCGGTGCTGCTTGTACGATTACCAATACGGTATTCTTCGAAGGCATTCCGGTATTAAGCAGGCCGAATCTGCTGTTACTGGCCTTGCTTTTGATGGCGGCGGGTTGGCTCGGTTTCCGCCGCTACACCTGAGGATGATCGGATTACTTACGCCACTCACGGCCTGAGCCCGCGCTCCACCGAAGCTGTGTGATAATCCGCCCATGCTGATCAATATCCAGTTCTTGCGCCTGGTGGCTGCCATGCTGGTGGTTTTCTACCATACCAGTTCGCACCTTCGGTCCACCGGAGCTGACCATGGCATCTTTTTCCAGATCAACGATGCCGTGGGATTTGCCGGTGTTGATATCTTCTTTGTGATCAGCGGCTTCATCATGGCTCATACTTCGCTCAACGCCAGCGGGCTGGCGAGCGGCTGGTCCTTTCTGCGGCGGCGGTTCGCCCGAATTTATTCCGGTTACTGGCCCTTCTTTTTTCTGGCCATACCTTTGTTCTACTGGGTCAACCCAGTGCTGATGCAGGATATGGACCTGCTGAAAAACTTTTTTCTGTGGCCGGTGTTTCCCTTGTTGATCGCCGTCAGCTGGACACTGATCTTCGAAATGTTTTTCTATCTTTTGTTCACCGTTGTCATCAGCCTGACCGAGCCCAGACGGCTGTTTGTGCTGTACAGCCTGTTTGTCGCGATGGTGATCTGGAGCATTTACAGCCAGTTTGTACGCACCGCTTATGCCCCCGGCCATCTTGAGTACATGAGCAAGGCCGAGTACTACATGGTCAGCCCCTACCTTCTTGAGTTTCTGGGCGGAGCGATCGCTGCTTACTGGCTCAGCAAACCCCTGCAGAAAGCCCGAGTACCAACTGCCTGGTTCCTGTTGGTATTGGGTAGCGCCTTGTTCCTGGCAGGGGGATGGATCAATCTGAATTATTTCGGTGGCAATATCGAAGAGGGGTACACCGTTTTTTATCGGGTGCTGGTATTCGGTATTCCGTCTGTAATTTTACTCTCTGCCCTGACTCGTTTGGATCAGGCCGGTTTACGCGCTCCTGCACGTTTCAGTTTGCTAGCGGGTGGAGCTTCCTATGCCATTTACCTTTCACACACCTTGATTCTGGTAGCCTTGCAAAAGCTCGGTTTCAATGAGTTTGCTGCGGGGTGGGGTGGTTTCGTAACGCCGCTTATCTACCTGCTTCTGACACTGGCAGTACTGGCCTATAGCGTGGCTCACTACCACTGGGTTGAACGCCCATTGCACAGGGCGTTCAAGCGTACCCTGAGGGTGGGTCGTGCGCCGGAGCCTGCTTTACCGAACGCTCAAAACAGGGTGTAAATAAAAGGCGCGATCGCGGAGCCCTGGGTGAGCACAATCAATGCGCCGAGCAGCAGCATCACGATGATCACCGGCAGCAACCAGTATTTCTTGCGTTGCCCCATGAAGCCGGCAAAATCTTTGATCAATTCCCACATCAGTACGGCTTTTCCATGTCGTTGTGATCCGCTTTGCCCAATTCGTTGCGATAGCTTTTCAGCTGGCGATCAAACTTGCGCTGCATACTGTCCTTGCCCAGCAGCCGACGCAATAATCCTATGGGCAGGATCATAAAGTAATACAGCGCCAGCAGGATAATGCGGGTATTCACCCACTGCGCAATCTGGGCGAACTTCATCCAGGGTCGGTACAGCCAGATGAGGCTGGAGGGCCACAGAATTGCCAACAACGCAATCGCCGCCGCCGCCCACCACGGCCAAGCAGAATTCTGGCTGTTGGCAACCAGTGGCAGGCCGCTCAGTCCAAAACGGATCAGGGGAATCAGCAAGCCAAACAGAGCCATCAAAACTACTGCAAAGGCCAGGCCGAATTGCCGCAAGCCCGCTTTGTCAGGGATGTGGGTAGTCTCAGTCACGCTCAATACGCTCAATCCAGTTCAAACTCGTCCTGCCAGTTGTCGTCTTTTTCCCAGGCAGGCTGTTGTGATTTGTACAGCAGAAAATTTTCCAACACCAACATATCGATTTCGGTGCGCATGAAACAGCGGTAGGCATCTTCTGGGGTCATCACGATCGGTTCGCCGCGTACATTGAATGAGGTATTGATACAGATCGGGCAACCCGTGATTTGCTCAAAGCGATCCAGCAGGGCATGCAGCTTTGGGTTGGTGTCGGCATGAACTGTCTGTACTCGCGCTGAGTAATCCACGTGAGTGACTGCCGGTATGGTGGATCGGACCACATTGAGCTTGTCCATGCCAAACAACTGCTGTTGTTCTGCTGTCATGTCGATTTTGTGTGCCGGCGCGATATCGGCCACGATCAGCATATAGGGGCTGCTGCGATCCAGCTCAAACCACTCGCTGACCTTCTCCGCTTTCACCGCTGGTGCAAAGGGCCGGAACGATTCGCGGTATTTGATTTTCAGGTTCATGGTGGACTGCATGTTGCGACTGCGGGCATCGCCCAGTATGGAGCGTGAGCCCAATGCCCTGGGGCCAAATTCCATGCGGCCCTGAAACCAGCCTATGACCTGTTCATTGGCCATTCCATCCGCTGCTTTCTGGATCAGTTCGTCTGGTTGCAGTTCTTCGAATACGGCACCTGCACTTTGCAGGTACTCGCGAATTTCAGTGGCTGAGTAACGTGGCCCCAGATAGCTGCCTCGCATGGCATCGCCGTTGCTGTTGCTCTTGTCTGTGCCCTGGCCTGGGACAGCGATGCGCGGTTGTTGCAGATGATCATGCCAGGCGGCCAGTGCGGCACCCAGGGCGCCGCCGGCATCGCCGGCTGCGGGTTGTATCCAGATATCCTTGAACGGACCCTCGCGGAGCAGTCGTCCGTTGGCTACACAGTTAAGCGCCACGCCGCCCGCAAGGCACAGGTAATCCACGCCTTGTTCACGATGCAGGGTGCGGGCCAGTCGCAGCACAATTTCTTCCGTTACGTGCTGGATGGAACGGGCCAGATCCATTTCTTTCTGTGTCAGTTTTGATTCGGCCGCTCTGGGTGGGCCATCGAAAAGGCGATGGAATTTCTCGGTGGTCATGGTCAGGCCAGTGGCGTAGTTGAAATAGGACATGTCCAACCGAAAAGTGCCGTCCTCCTTCAGGTCCATCAGGTGATCAAGTATGCGTTGGGCGTAAATAGGCTCACCGTAGGGGGCCAGGCCCATCAACTTGTACTCACCGGAATTGACTCTGAAACCCGTGTAATACGTGAAGGCAGAGTAGAGCAAGCCCAGAGAATGCGGAAAGCGGATTTCCCATAAGGCCTGAAGTTTGTTTCCATCTCCCAGCCAGGCAGAGCTGGTGGCCCATTCGCCTACACCATCCAGGCACAATACTGCAGCTTTCCCGAATGGCGAGGGATAAAACGCCGAAGCTGCATGCGATTGATGATGCCGGGCAAACAATAGCGGTGGCAAGGTAGCTGCCGCGCCAGTATTCAATGCTCGCAACTCGTCGCGCAGGGTGCGCTTGAGGAACAGTTTTTCTTTCAGCCAGATGGGTATGGCTTTGACAAATGACTGGAAACCCCGTGGGTCAAAATCAATATAGGTTTCCAGCAAACGCTCGAACTTCAACAATGGCTTGTCGTAAAAAACGACCTGCTGAACATCAGCCAGTTGTATGCCAGCTTCCTGCAGGCAATAGGTTATGGCTGCAGCGGGAAAGCGGGCATCGTGTTTCTTGCGGCTGAAACGTTCTTCCTGCGCCGCAGCAATGATGCGGCCGTCCACCAGCAATGCAGCAGCACTGTCGTGGTAATAGGCAGAAATTCCCAGAATAGCAATTGGCGTGGCGAATGGCATGGCAGTTGGCATGTGTGAAGCTGTGGCCGCTAAGCGTTGAGGCCGAATCTTACCAAAATACCCGATCTGGCAGGACGGCTGCCTTGCTTGCTGCCATCCTTTCAAAACGACCTCACCGCAAGCACTTTGCTGGCCTGCGGACACACAAAGACCGATAATCCCTGCTGATACAGTAACTTCAGGCCTTTCATGGCTTCACTTGAAAACAAAAAGAATCGCCGCACTGGCTGGGTCAACATGATGTTGGTGTTGTTGTTTGGCTTGGGTTCTTTGTGGTTGGCGGACCTGGGTTTTCGGGCCTACGAGAGGCACTACCTGTTGCCGGATTATCCCGACACCGATTCGAATGAACCGGTCAACCTGGCGCAGTTGAGTTACAACGACGGGGTGGTCCCGCGGGCTGGTGCAGTGAATGAATTCCGCATACTGAGTTTTGGCGATTCGTTTACTTACAGCGTGATGGAGCCAGCACTCTCCTATAACGGCATTGTCGAGCAAAAGTTGAATGAAATCCTGGCTGGCCAGTCCGTGAGGGTGGTGAACCTGGGTGAGCCGGGAACCGGGCCAAACAGTTTTCGCCTGGCGCATGATTATTGGTCGCAAATTTTTGAGCACCAGGCGGTACTGTTTCATATCTTCCTGGGCAATGATGTGCTGGATGACGCTTATTTGCAGTCGCCACTGGTATGGCAACCCAATGTTGCCGTGCTGCAAGCCACCCATGCCAGGTTGGATGCGGGCAGCAAACGGGTACCGCGAAAGTTTCCCTTGCGCATGCTGGACTATATCTATGCCGCCTGGCTGAGCCATAAAACGACAACGGCTGCAGACCTGCCTTCAGGGTACAACTGGGCCGCATTGACCGAGCTCGATGACGAGGATTTTGCCCGTACCTATTTTACGTTCATGGATAATTTCGATCCGGTAAAGCTGCCGGATTTATTACCCGGCTATCAGCAGATACTTTTGCTGCTGCAGCAGGCGCAAGCCCTGTCCGATCAGGGCATCAAGGTCGCTGTGGTGCTGGGCCCCAGTGAGCCCATGGTCAATGACACGCTTCGTGCACGTGTGCTTGCGAAAGCAGGTGCCGACGCCACTCATTTTGAGCTGGGTTTACCAGCGCGCATCATCGGTGAATTAAAACAACGCGTGGCATCAGATGTGCCTTTGCTGGACCTGAGCCAGTCCTTCCGCGAACGACATCAGGCCAGTGGAGAAAAATTGTATTTCCGCCAGAACACCCACTGGGACCAATTGGGTAACCAACTGGCTGGCGAAGAAATCAGCCGCTTCCTGTTGGACCAGTGGTTTGCTGCGCCAGAACAACTGCCTGAACAAGTGCCAGAACAAGTTCCTGAACAAGCTCCAGACCATTCCCCGAAACAGGCGCAGGTGGCACTGGCGTCTGCAGGCTGGCGCGGTTCCGAGTTGGTCAGTGAGGCTGAGATGGAAAACTACCTGGAAGCCCTGTTCGCTGATCAGAAGAAGGTATTGCCAGAAGTCACAGGAATCGCCCGCGAAATGCAGCTGTTTGACGGAATCATAGCCGGGGATAACAACTGGGCTATGGCTGAACTGGGCCAGTCCATTGAGCTTAACTGGGAAAGCCCGCTAGAGTTGTCGGCGCTGAATATTCACTTGTACGGCGGTGACGGGCGCTCCTACGGTTTGCTGGTGGAAGCCATGGTCGATTACCGCTGGCAGTTGCTGGCGGATCGCAGAACCGAAACGGTCACTCGTGAGCTACGTCTGGATTTGAACCGGCAACCCATTCAAGCCATTCGGATCACGGGTACCTTCAACAGTGAACAGGCTGATAATCCGGCCAATCACTATATCCACATCGAGGAAATCGAATGGGTGGAATCAGCTCCACTCCGCTGAGCTGCGACTCAGTATTTGAGCGTTTCAGCAGTAAATGGTACGGCAGGCTTTTTGCCCAGAATGCGCTGCAGTATATGATTCATAGTCAGCACATCGTTATCAAACCCACCGTGTGAGGTGCTGGCCGTTACCCGCGCGCCGGGAACTTTACCTTTCGAGTAATGGATAGTCAGCCTGGCCAGATTACGTCGTCCAACGGTTTCACTGTATTTTTCCATTCCGAGAATCTTCTCCGGCAATTCTTCTTCAAAGGCCCTCGATACCAGATAAAGCAGCGATTTGTTGTAAACCCTGGCAACATCGTCGTCCTTTTCCAGTTGAGCGTCCAGGTTGTAGATGGTCATTTCTGAAATCCGGAAATCCGGATGGGGTGCTTTCAGGTAGGGCTGCATCTTTTTGGTGAACAAATCCACCGTCCCCGCCGGAGCCAACAGACTCACCGTATGAATCTGCGTTTGCGGCGCTTCCCTGCACAGGCGTTGCAATAACCAGCAGAGCAGGATCATGCCGGTACTGTGACCGACCAGATGAATCTGTTTGGGTTTGTCGCTGCGAGCCAGCGCTTTGACAAAGGTGCGCAAAACCTGGGTGCCCGCGTAGTCCCTGGAGTTTGCCAGGGGCGAATCAACAAATGGCAGTTGGGCATCGGCTTTCATTTCCCGCCATAAAGCGCGACCGGCAATCCGGGTGGTCTTCTCCAGAATCCTGTCAATCCAGTCCGGAACGCCAGCGGCGCGCTGATCTGCACTGCGTTCACGGCCCAACACCACATCTTTGAGTTCCTCCCGTAAGCCCGTGTCGTACATCCAGTGGTAGGGGTAGATGCCATTCTGCTTGAAGGTATTTTTCAGGGCGGCAATTCGGCAGGCGGAGGTTTGCGGGCTATTCAACCCGCCGTGCGCGTAAAACAGCAGATGTTGGTAATCGCTGGATTCAGCCAGCAAATTGGCTGTCAATTCCACGTCCTCGAGATCGCTCCAGTAGCTGCCTGTCTCATGAAATTTTCCATCATCTATATGGACAAAATGTCCGGCAATTTCGGTGCGGGTGGGTTTGGGTGAACGCTCAACAGCGGCTTCGCCGGCTGCGGTGCGCGCGGGCAGAGGCCAACTTGTCGGCGTGGGCAGAGCCATCTGGAATACCCAGGCATCCTGCAGATGCAGATGCCAGTCTTCGTAAGTCCAAAGCGCGGTGCCCCCTTTGCCCCAATCCTTGCCCCAGGAATTTTGAATCCAGAATCCGTCACGGTCATAACCGACTATGGCAAAAGCGTGGCCACCCAATTCCTTGTTTTGGGTTTTGTCAAAGTTTTTGATCTCACCGGAAGCAGGGTCGGGTTCATCCCAGCCCTGGTGTACCAGCGCGGAGCAAAAGATGGCCCCAACCTCGTTCAGGGCAGCATGATAGTCAGAGATCCGTGATCCCAGGCGGAAGTAGGCGCCAATCGTGTGATTACGCGCGTCCTTGGCTGCATTCACGCTCCATTTGGGTTTGGCTTCAGACGTGTAGGGGTAGAGGGTTTCCTGGCAAACACCCATGTTGTACCAGCCTTTGATGGCGCCACGACAACTGGACCCCTCGTCGTCCTCACCAGCCCATTCGTCGTAACGCAATGCCATTTCGTACAACATCAGCGAACTCACACCGGTTTTCTGGCTTGCGGTTTTGTATTTGGCTTTCGCCATCAGGCAGTCGATTACAGCGGCCAGACCAAAGCCCGTACATGCAGGCTTCTCGCCCTGGTGGCGGATATTCAGCGCGGCCGGAACAGGCAGTCTCGCTTTCAGCGAGGTCAGTGCGGGCTCGTAAATGAAATCCCGAAAATCCGGTGCGTCGGCTCGTGCGGTGAGTTTGAACTGGCCAATTTTGGGTGTTTTTTTCGTTGGCATCGGCGTGTTCACTCAGGCGAAATGTTCAGGTAACTATAGTCGACGATCAGCAAAACTGCAGCGCAGTTTGGGGATGCGGTTCGCTGCCTCAGCGCTGGCGTAAACCCGCTGATAGCTCCATGCGGGCTACACGCATGCCACCCACAGCGGCTGCCAGCACAGCTGCCAGCAAAGTCAAAATCAAGGCCATCAGCAGGTGGCCAGGGTGCAGCCGGCAAACCGATTGGCCGGCGCCGATGTTATCCAGGAAAAGGGCATTGAGGCTCAACTGGATCAGAAAGTACACGGTGCAGGCCAGTAACCAGCCCAAAGCACCGGTCAACAAGGCCTGGATCAGCGGAAACCAGATGATTCCCTGAGCGCTGAAACCGATCAGGCGCAGCAGGCTGAATTCACGAGCCTTACGATTCACGTTGGCCCATAGGCTGGTGCCAAAGGACAGGCAAAAGCCGCCAATCACGATGATGGCGATGATCCAGTAGACAATGCTGAGATTGCGGTCCAGCGACTTGACCAGGTCGATATCGGCAGATTTGGTGCGCACGTCGATTTGCTGTTCCAGCAAATCTGAGCTGAGCCCGGCCACATCATCGATATTGCGGGCATACAGCCTGAAACCGGCAAAGTCACGGTCGGCGTCGGGGCGATTTGCGCCATCAGCTGCAAACGCCTGCACCGCGCGTCCATCTCGAAAATCCTCAACAGCGGTGAGAAAATCGATTGAAACAAACAAACCGTCGCGATTGAAGGCTCCGGCTCCCGCGATGCCAGTGACGGTCATGCCATGGATGACGGTTTGTTGTTCATCACTCAACTGGCGCGTCAATATGCCATCCAGCGGGGTGCCTGTGCTGGCACCCAGTTTGCTGGCTGCATTGGCT
>JBGTHE010000399.1:0-4006 GCA_041746335.1 Lysobacterales bacterium
ATCCGCATCTCCCTGACCCCCGAGCCGGAGCAATCCCGTACGGATGAGGTCATCATTGCGCAGGAGTTGTTGCAAAGCATGGGCATGCGCGCTTTCGCCCCCATGGTCACAGCCTGTCCTGGATGCGGCCGCACTACCAGCACCATTTTTCAGGGTTTGGCACGCGATGTACAAAGCTTTGTGCGCGAGCGCATGCCGGAGTGGCGCACCCAATATCAGGGTGTGGAAAACCTGACACTGGCGGTAATGGGTTGCGTGGTCAATGGACCCGGCGAAAGTCGGCATGCCAATATCGGGATCAGTCTGCCGGGTACCGGTGAAGCGCCCGTTGCGCCCGTTTTTATCGATGGCCACAAGCAGGTGACGCTGCGAGGCGAGGCTCTGACCAGCGAGTTTCTGCAGATTATCGAACAGTATGTAAAACAGCATTACCCGCGTTTTATTCCTGATAATTAGGAAGACTCTGAATAATTCATCCTGAATTATCAGAGTACGCCCAGCAAAAGTATTTTGGGAAAAAATGTGATTTTTGTTTTGCTTCATTTTCATTGATTTGCAATCATTGAAAATGGCGGCACATCCTTGTACCGCGGAAACTCTGAATTAATCAGAGTTTCCCCAACCACCACCTGGACTTTGCATTGATGGGCTTATTGCGCACCAAGAAAACTATGGCCGAAAGCGCCGACCGGCACGAGCTTTACCAGCTCTCAGTGCAGGATGCCGAGACGGAAATCTCGTTTATTTTAGATGCCTGGAATGAGCTGCGGGATCGCCCGGCAGAAGTATTGCGTGAAGACTTCTGCGGTACCGCTCTGGCAGCGTGTGAATGGGTTCGGCGAGATGCGGGGCACTATGCAGTAGCTGTAGACATAGACCGAAGCGTGCTGGAATGGGGCCGAAATCATAATGCTGCACTGTTGAGCCTGGAGGACCAGCAACGCCTGGAACTGATAGAGGCAGACGTTTTGCAGGTGGATGCGGGTCTGGCTGACATCGTTACGGCGATGAATTTCAGCTACTGGCTTTTCAAAACGCGGGTGGACTTGCGGGAGTATTTTCAGTGCGTGTTTGAATCTCTGACTGATGATGGTTTGTTTTTTCTGGATGCCTACGGCGGCTACGATGCACCGCGCGAACTGGAAGAGCCGCGTGAAGTGGATGGCTTTACCTACATCTGGGATCAGAACAGTTTTAATCCCATCGATTCCCACATGACCTGCCATATCCATTTCGAATTCCCGGATGGCTCACGCATCGACCAGGCCTTCAGCTACCACTGGCGCTTATGGACCTTGCCAGAAATCAAGGAACTCCTGACTGAAGCCGGCTTCAGCCGAGTGGATATCTACTGGGAAGGAACTGATGAGAGCGGTGAAGAAGGCGACGGCATCTATACGCCCCAGTTGACAGGCGACGCTGATGCTGGCTGGGTCTGCTACATTGTGGCGCAGCGCTGAAAGAAGCAGTTTCAAAAAAGATTTTGATAGTCAGGGCAGAACTCTGATCCCTGAATTTATTGAACAGCCCTTCTGGCTGACCAGGACTGGCCATTTTGTTCCAGGCCTTCAACTGCATCGTCTGGGTTCACAGCGGCAACGGCTAGAACGGTGAATGCCTGGTTTGCGGTATTTACGCAGTGCACGATCGTAGCTTCAGCCTGGCCACTGATGGTCTGAATAAAGCACGGCGAATTGACATCGGGTGCTTGCGGGCCTTCGAGGTCCAACACTTGCGGCCTTCGTTTGACTTGCCCGAGGTGGCGGGCTCGGGCGATCACTTCCTGCCCTGGATAACAGCCTTTGCTGAAGCTCACGGCGCCTATAGCGTCGAGGCCGAGCATTTGCGGAATGTATTTTTCAGTGCTGGCCATATTCAGCCAGGGAATTCCTCGTAACAATTCAGAGCGTCGCCAACGGGCCGTAGCTTCCGGGTCGGGAGTGGGTTTCATTTCCGAGATGGCATATCGGACCGGTACCACGGTTGGGTCCAGCAAAATCGTACTGTCCATCCATGAATCCGTTGGTTCCACGGCAAACAGATAATGCCCATTCATCGGTTCCATCTTTACATCATCGCGCATGATGAATTTTTGCAATCTGGTTTGCAGGGAGGTCAGTAAACTGGCTTCAACCACAACCAGCCAACTATCTTCGCGCGGCGCCAGAAGGAGGGTGGCGATCACCTGGCCTTTGGGTGAGCAATACGCTGCAAAAGAGGCGACGGGCGTGTTCAATCCTGCCAGTTGAGCGGTCACCTGCGCCTGCAAAAATTTGCCTGCGTCGGCACCAGCAAGTTTGAGCACGGAAAGATAGGGAAGTGGAGTCATGGCGCTATCGTATAGGGAATAGACAAATGATTCACAATTCACGCCTTGGCTCTAGACCGGTGGCCCGCAAAACGACGAACCCTGCCCGAACGAGATGGCGAAGTGTGGTTTTGTCCTTGATTAAAGCATATCGAGTCAGTACGCTCTGCCGCATGCCTTCCGATCCAGAAATACTGTTCAAACCAGCCGCAGAAATCCCAGCCACACCACAGCCGAATTCTCTGGGTGAAGACGCGCAGATTAGCGCCCGATCCCGACTGCGACAAGGCAGTACTGAGGCTCTGCCAAAGCGTGAAATCGGTGGCCGGCCAGGCCCCGACCCAACACGCTATGGGGATTGGGAAAAAAACGGAAGATGCATTGATTTTTAAACGCCAGACCCTGATGTTAAAAGCATTCCCGGAATTCAAAACGTGAAACAAAGACCGCTATCACCGTTCATGATCGGCCCCTATTATCGGCCGCAATTAACCTCCATGATGTCGATCATGCATCGCGCTACCGGGGTTTTGCTGGGACTGGTGGGTGCGCCCCTGTTGATATACTGGATTATTGCCGTCAGCCTGGGCCCTGCTGCACTCGATACGCTTTATGCCATCCTCGGCAGCCTGCCCGGCAAGCTTGTTTCATTGCTGTTGATCTTCAGCCTGAGTTACCACTTTTTTAACGGCATCCGGCATCTGATCTGGGACACCGGGCACCTGTTGCAGATTGACCATGCCTACCGTGCTGGCTGGGTAGTACTGGCCGTCACGCTGATCGCTACCCTTCTGCTGGCGGGAGCGCTGTTATGAGCCACTTGCGCAACCCGCTCGCACGGGCACGAGGATTGGGTAGTTCCAAATCCGGTCTGCCCCACTGGAGAGCCGAGCGCGTCTCCGCCTTGTTCTCATTACTCCTGACGCCCTGGCTGGTCTGGTCACTGATACAACTGGCCGGTACAGGACACGCAGAGGCTGCAGCCTTTCTGGCCGGCCCCCTGAACGCCAGTCTTCTGATCCTGTCGCTGGCCTGCATGCTGTACCACTCCTTGCTCGGACTGCAGGTCGTAATTGAAGATTACATTCATCATCATGCGCTGTCTTTTGTGTTGCTGTTCGCGCTGCGAATGATTACAGCAGTCGCCCTGATTGCCGCTGTCGTCCACGTTATGAAGCTGGTTCTGAGTCCTGATTGATGAGCAAAGCCTATACATTGGTTGAACACAAGTACGACGTCATTGTGGTGGGTGCGGGTGGCGCAGGCTTGCGCGCGACCATGGGTCTCGCGGCTACAGGCCTGAGCACCGCGTGTGTCTCCAAGGTATTTCCCACCCGCAGCCATACCGTGGCAGCGCAGGGTGGGATGTCCGCTGCATTGGGCAACATGGGCCAGGATGACTGGCGCTGGCATATGTATGACACCATTAAGGGCTCCGACTGGCTGGGCGACCAGGACGCCATTGAATACATGTGCCGTGAAGCCATACCCGCTGTGATTGAACTGGAACATTACGGTGTGCCTTTCTCTCGTACCGACGACGGGCGCATTTATCAACGGCCTTTTGGTGGCATGACGACCAACTTTGGTGAAGGAATTGCGCAACGGACTTGTGCCGCTGCCGATCGCACCGGGCATGCCATCCTGCATACGCTCTACCAGCAGTCGCTCAAGCACGACGCGACTTTCTATATCGAA
>JBGTHE010000400.1:0-1513 GCA_041746335.1 Lysobacterales bacterium
CCCTTTATCCTGCAGGCTGGCGTGAAAACCGGTTTGAAGATAGGTTATCAGAACCCACTGGAAGTTGGTGCAGACCGCATTGCCAATGCCATCGCAGGCACCCATCTTTATCCTGATCAGGACTTGCTGATCATAGACCTCGGCACCGCCACCACGCTGTGCGCCATTGGCAAGGGCAAGCATTACAAAGGCGGCGTGATTGTTCCCGGTTTGCGCATGTCCATGCAGGCCCTGGACTCCGGCACATCCAAATTGCGTGCCGTAGAAATCGTCCGCAGCAATCAGGCTTTGGGCCGAACGACAGCCAGCAGCATACAGTCTGGACTTTTTCTCGGGCACCTCGGCGGCCTGAAGGAAATCATCCGGCACGTAACGGACGAAGAATATGGCGGGCAGCAGCCTCTGGTTCTGGCCACCGGCGGATTCTCGTCTCTTTTTGAGGGAACCGACCTTTATGACCTGGCCATCCCCGACCTGGTATTGCAGGGTTTGCGACTGGCCAATGCTTTGAATAGCGATTAATTGCGGAGTTGATCTTAGGTATGTTGCAACAAACGCATCCCGGCCTGCCTGCTCACTGGTATTACGACCCACAGCATTTTGCTCGGGAAATGAAAGCCATCTGGCAGCAGCAATGGATTTGCGTGGGTCGCGAGAGCGACTGGCCAGCTTCCGGTAATTATCAGGTCATACCACTGGGTGATCAGAACATACTGGTGCTGCGGACTGAAAGTGGCATGTTCAAAGCCTTCCACAATACCTGCCGCCATCGAGGCGCTGTGTTATGCGAACAGGCCAGTGGGCAGCTGTCACAGGGTCGAATCGTCTGCCCCTACCACACCTGGACTTACAATCTTGAAGGGCAGCTACAGGGCACACCGAGGCGCGTGGAAACCGAAGATTTCGATGCCGGCCAGTATTCTCTATACGGCGTCGCGCTGCAGACCTGGGGTGGTTTCGTGTTCATCTCGCTGGCGGATATACCCGGCCCCAGCCTGACAGAAAGCCACGGTCATGAAACTGACCGCCTGAAAAACTGGCCACTGGGCTCACTGCAACTGGCGCACCGTGAAGAGAATGAAGTGGCCTGTAACTGGAAAGTATTCTGGGAGAATTATCTCGAGTGCTACCATTGTCCCGGCACTCATCCGGAGCTGTGCCGCCTTGTACCTACCTATAGCCAGGGATTTCTGTCCAGGGAAGATTTTCATGCTGTGGGACGTGAGTCCCCCTCCCCGGCTGGACAATTTCTGCGCGAGTCCGCCGAAACCTGGGCAGTCGACGGCATCAGCGGTTTACCGCTGATCGAAGGTCCCACCGAAGCAGAACGCGCTCTCGGAATGACCTTCGCTACCCTGTTTCCCACGATGTTCGTGGTCGCACATCAGGACTATGTGCGCTCTGTCCGGGTGGTACCGCTGGGGCCTGAAACCACTCGCCTGACGGTTGACTGGTTGTTGCCTGCAAGCTCCATGAATGCCGAACCCGCCTTGATCGAAAAAATGACAAGCTT
>JBGTHE010000401.1:0-2025 GCA_041746335.1 Lysobacterales bacterium
TGGGCAAAGACTCCGCCAAACGCTTGAGATTAGCCAACCCCTGTTCATAATCACTGCCCAGCCAGCGATCAAAAAACAGCCCGAAATATCGAGTCATGATGCCGCCCAGTAATCCCTGGCCGCTGGTCACGTCGGTGTCAAAGCCCCAGTTGACCTGGCTGACACCCCCCTGCTCCTGCAGGGTGTAATACATGACAGCCTCACCCTGATTATCGAACTGAAATCGGATGCGGATCAAAGAATGCGGAACGCTCTCAATAATTTCCTGCTGGCCTTTGCCGGTCAGCCGCGGATCGCCATCCCAGGACAAGGTGGCACCCACACCGTTCTTGGGGCCGCTGATGTTGAATTGGGCGGAAGGATCCCTGGCGGCCCACGGTGACCAAGAGTTGTAGCTGGCGTATCCGTTCAATATGGCAAAGATCATGGGGGCCGGCCGATTGATACTGATCGCACGTTCAATATGAATATTCCGGGGCAGGAACAACCCCACCACAAAGAATATTAAAATAATAATAACAATGGCATACAGTAACTTCTTTAACATCTACATCACCATAGTAACTGACCGGAACTAAGCGTTCGTCCGCAACCAAGCGGCTGCCATCTCGAGGCAAAAAATTGCGAGGCTCATCATACCTCTCGCGGCTCAATGGTCACGTGGACTATCCGTGTCGTTGGATGACCTACCGATTTGACCGGGTTGGCGTTGCGCAGGATCAGCACTGTTGGCTGAATCACCCGGATTGAATCGCCGTTTTGTATCGTCCTGTGGAAACCAGTCCGGAGTAGTATCGTCATTTTCCCAATCGTATTGGCGGAGCGGGACGCGATCCCACTTGCGAAGCAGCACCGCCATCAGCAAGCCCACCAGGGCACCGCTCGAATGCAGCTCCCAGGACATGTTCAGGCGGATCGGAAATACGCCCCAGATCATGGTGCCGTAAAAAAAGGCCACCAACAGCGACACCGAAACCGATCGCATGTCACGTCGCAATACACCGCTCAGGAATACGAAAGCCAGTAAACCGTATAACAAACCGCTCGCACCAAAGTGAAGACTCGGCCGCCCGATAAACCAGCCCAGCAGTCCTGACCCCAGCCAGATGGTGGGTATCGCCAGAAGGGAAGAATTGGGATAGAGGAACAGACAGGCGGTGAGCCCGATCAGCAACGGTATGCTGTTGTTGAACAAATGCTCAACACCACCATGCAGCAAAGGTGCGGTGAATACTCCAAGCAAGCCCTCTGTTGAACCCGGCCGCAAGCCGTATTGCAGAAAGTTGACGTCAATAAGAGCATCCAGCAGCAAAATCAGCCACAGCAGGCCGACGAATGCTGCAGATATCCATGCCGACAAGCGCAGGTTGGCTGCGGCTTTTTTCGAGCTTGAGTAACGGGGATCGGGAAGATGGAAGGACATGTTTGTGGCTGACAGCGTCAGCGGGCTTCAGCACTTTCAAGGCTATTCAACACGAATTCTTCTGGCAAGGCGGAAGCAATTGCTCGGATTGATTGCTTCATCAACTGGTCCAGATCCTTCAATTCCAGACCAGTAGTTTCAATCGCCGGGTGAATGGTCATGATGCCTCGGCCTGGAAACAGACGCAGGGTTCTGGCCGGTAGTATGTCGCGGGTGCCGCTCACGGTTACTGGTAAAATTGGAATTTGTTGCTCGATAGCTATGCGGTAGGCGCCTTTTTTGAAGGGCAATAAGCGTCCATCCAGGCTGCGCGTGCCTTCCACAAAAAACAATATGCCGATTCCGTTGCCAAGCCGCTGCAAGGCTTCCACAACCGCAGCCTGTGCCGCTCGCGGATTGGTCCGGTCCACAAAGATATGACCGGCTTTTTCGCAGCCGAGCCCCAGGCCCGGGATCTTGCGAAGCTCCTTTTTCATGTGCCTGCCTTCCATCAAGCGACCTCATCGCATTGCCAGTTCGGGGAGCCGGGGCCTTGGCATTCCGCCTCGGTCAATACGCTTGAGAACAGTACGCCTACCATGTCCTGGGGAAGGCCCACCAAA
>JBGTHE010000402.1:0-7200 GCA_041746335.1 Lysobacterales bacterium
ACCGAAACGGTGGAGCAACTTCGAGCCTGGCAGGAAAAATACCCGGACTTGCCACTGCCCGATTGGGCCACTGCTCTATTGCGCGATCAGTCTTGAGCCTGGCGCTGCTTGAGCATCTGATTCGCTCAGGCAGTAGAATTACTGACCTTCCCCATTGCCAGGCTGACACCCGGCAGGCTTTGCGCATAGCCCGCACCCATCAATGTAGAAGGTGTGTAATACCCACCTTCCACATCGTTCTTCAACAAGTATTCTGCGATTCCCAGACTGGCGGAAACGGTCAGGTCGTAAGCATTCGGCGTGGTCATGGTGGCGCTGACAATACGTCCGTCGGCGCTCCTGACCTGGCCCCACAACTGCGCACTGGTCCGTTCCCGCCGTGCATCATCCGGGCCTTTAATGGATTGGGCAATGCGCCTTTTCAGGAACTTCTGAACCATGGGTGCAGCCAACAGGTTCTGTATCCACCGCAATTTTCTCAGCCGGTTAATGGTGGCCGGTGACACTGCCATAAAGACTTCTATGTCAGGCACGCCAGTACTGATGTGGGCTGTAAAGACATCGCCCCAGGGTATTGAAACTGTCATGCGTTCACCGTGAGCAAAGGGAACAACACGGGTTTTCCAGGCGAGGGGTACCGGGGTCAACCTGCCATCTTTACGGATCATTCCGCCGCGCGCCAGACCTTCGGTGCTGGTCTTGGCAGTGCCCGGGCTGGCGCCTCCGGCGGCCTCAAAAGCCAGGCTGAGTTCGATGGCTGCGGGCAATGCCTGCACCAGGCTGGCGGCCAGGCAATCGGAAGGAACAACATCGAAACCCACTCCGGGTATCAGCACCACATCAGCTCGCCGTGCCTCATCTGATCGGCGATATGCATTGGCAAACACCGGGATCTCACCCGTGATATCCAGATAATGAACACCGGCCGCCAGGCAAGCGCTAATGACCGGCTGGCTGGTGGCCGAGAAAGGGCCTGCGCAATGCAGCACCAGATGACAATCGCCTAGGTTTTCAACCACACCGGCACTGGTATCCAGGTCAAATACCCGGCCTTCAAGACCCGTCTCTGTGGCCAATGCGGATATCTCTGCTGAGTTTCGTCCCGCCAGGATGGGGCTCAAACCGCGCCTGACGGCTTCCAGCGCAGTCAGTCTGCCAGTGTAGCCATTGGCACCGTAAATCATCCATTGCTGACGACTCATGTCCTGCCCATCCTGGATTTGCGTGACAATTCGCTGATGCGCCGGTAATAGCGTTTGGGCCAGAAACGCTTGAGCAACAAGGCCCATCTGGTTTTGGGATGGGTCAGAACCAGAAACTGCCCCTTCTCCATGGCGCTGAAAACCGTTTCGGCCACGTCATCAGCAGTGACCGGAGAATGCTTCATCCAGCGTTCGACCGTCTTGCGGGATTCCGCCTGGGTAGAGCGAAAGCTTTCCAGCAGATTGGTGGCAACAAAAGACGGGCACACCACCGATACGCCAACACCCGTGCCATCCAGTTCGGTGAATAAATGTTCTGATAAGGCAATCACCCCGGCTTTGGCGGTGCCGTATGCGGACAACCCCGGCATAGCACTGAAGCCGGCAAAGGACGCGATGTTGATCACCCATGCGCGTCTGCCCGCTGCCCCTTCGCTACGCAATACCGGCAGGAATCGATGACATCCGCGCACAACACCCATCAGGTCTGTGTCGATAATCCATTGCCAGTTTTCCATCGAGGTTTCTTCGCAAAAACCCGATGCTGCCACGCCTGCATTGTTCACCAGCACGTTGACTTTACCCCAATGCCCCTGCAGCGCGTCGGACAAACGCTGCCAGTCTGCGTCGCTAGTCACATCCAGCGCAGAATGCCAGCTGACGAAGCCCGCTTGGGTCAATTCCTCGCTGACTCTTTCGGCACGCTTCGCATTGATGTCCGTCACTGCAACGCGATAGCCCGCCCTCGCAAATCGTCGTGCCATGGCTGCGCCCAGCCCGCTGCCGGCTCCCGTGAGCAATACCACCGGAGCATGCGCATTCACATCAGCTGCCTGCATCAAAACAGACTTCCCTGCTGGTCGGTGGCGGGCTTCTTTTTCTTTTCATCTTTGCTGGCCTTTTCTATGGGCTTGGCACTTTCCGTTTCTGTTTTGACGGACTCGGCTGCTACTGGCTTTTTCGCCACCTGCTGCGCGGATGCCGCGGTAGATTCGCTTTTATCCGTTTTGGGGGCAATCCTGGTTTTACGTGCTGCGGGCTTGGGCTCAACCGCCGCTCCGGATTCGCTACCCTCGGGGATTTCTGACTTCAGCAATTGCAGCAGTTTGCCGACGGTGCAGTGCGCCTCAAGAGGATGACGCAGGGGTTTCCGGCCATTGATCTGGTAGTGGTTGCAGCGGCCATGCTTGATGATCTGAACCATGCCAGAGTCCTGGAGTTCCCGCAGGATATTCTGCACTGCCCGTTCGGTAATCCCGACCTCGGCTGCAACATCCCGCAGGCGGGCCTGGTGGTTATTGGCCAGACTTACCAGCACATGGCCGTGGTTGCTGAACAGTGTCCATTCGCCCATCATAGTTTCTCTTTCGGCTCTCGTTTTCGCGTGCCAGTTCCCGGAACCGGGTGGTGAAAAGTAGCAGGAATTATATTTCGTGTTTGTAAGTTCTTCAATGTTCGAAAAATATAAGAGGTAAAAAATGATCCAGCAGCAATCCGAAAAAGCCATCCAGGCCTTGCGCGACTTTCTGAAACTGGAATCCGCAGGCGGGCTTTTGCTGGTTGCGGCCACCGTGCTGGCACTGCTGGCTGCGAATATCAATCCACTGAACCAATTTTATGCGGCCTCCAAAGAGATCCACCTGACCATCACGTTGGGCGGTATGGGGGTGGACAAGCCTTTGCTGCTGTGGATCAACGATGCACTGATGGTGTTCTTTTTCATGTTGGTGGGGCTGGAGCTGAAACGCGAAGTGGTGGAAGGTCAACTGTCAAAGCCCGACCAGGTGATTCTGCCCATACTGGCAGCAATGGGTGGTCTGGCCGTTCCCGCTCTGTTTTATCTGGCCCTGAATCACGACTCGGATACTTTCCGCAATGGCTGGGCCATTCCCACCGCCACCGATATCGCTTTTGCACTGGCAGTTTTAAGCCTGATGGGTTCGAGGGTGCCGATATCTCTGAAAATCCTGCTCACCACCATCGCCATCGTCGATGACCTGGCAGCCATTATCATCATCGCGGTGTTTTATACGGCCGATTTATCTCCGCTGGCATTAATGCTGGCGGCCTGCGGTGTGGCGATACTGTTCGCGCTCAACCGCTTGAAAGTCATGAGCCTGGTGCCGTATCTGCTGGTCGGGCTGTTCATCTGGTTCTGTGTGTTGAAATCCGGAGTGCATGCCACGCTGGCGGGGATTGTTGTCGCCGCTTTCATCCCGCTGAGGGGTGACGATGATCATTCACCAGCGCGCCACCTGGAACATGCCCTGCATCCCTGGGTGGCTTTTGCGGTGTTGCCGATTTTTGCATTTGCCAATGCCGGAGTCGCTTTCCAGGGCCTGCAAAGGCAGGATTTCATGGGTACCGTTCCGGTTGGAATTATTCTTGGCCTTTTTCTGGGTAAACAGCTGGGCGTTATGGCCATGATCGCCCTGGCACGACTCTTTCGGGTTTCTGAGTTACCCATCGGTACTAGCTGGATTCAGATTTACGGGGTGGCTGTGCTCTGTGGTGTGGGCTTTACCATGAGTCTGTTCATTGGCAGTCTCGCGTTTGAGCACGGAGATTTTGCCCCCTTATCTGGCGTGAAAGTAGGCGTACTGATCGCTTCGGTACTATCGGCCGCCTGGGGCTTGCTGGTTTTGCATCTGTCCCTGCCAAAACACGCTGCAACAGATCAGTAAGGGACCGCGGGTAGTTAAAGTTTTCTGCACCCGGGATAAGCACCAAAACTGCGTGGACAGCTCATGATGTTCTGCTTCAGAAGGACGTTGCCAGCTTCGTGCCCTGCAATATGGCGCGCTTGGCATCCAGCTCGGTAGCTACATCGGCACCGCCGATCATGTGCACTACAACTCCAGCCTCCTCTAAAGGCTGCAACAAATCACGACGCGGTTCTTGTCCCGCGCAGATCACAACATGGTCCACCGCCAACACGCTGGCCACCCCGTCCACTTCGATATGCAGGCCCGCATCGTCGATGCGCAGGTAGTTCACCCCTGGCATCATCTGCACTCCGCGGTGCTGCAATTCTAATCTGTGGGCCCAGCCAGTCGTCTTGCCCAGGCTTTTGCCCAACTTGCTGGGCTTGCGCTGCATCAGAAAAATCTCTCGCGGCGAAGCAGTCACATGTGGCTTGACGCCGGCCACTCCGCCCCGCGCCTGCAGGCTCATATCAATTCCCCAGTTGCGGGCGAATTGCTCGGCGGTGGGGAAATCCAGCGGGTCTTTGGCTGCCTGGGAGAGAAATTCTGCCACATCAAAGCCAATTCCACCCGCGCCCATAATGGCCACACGTTTGCCGATCTGCACCTTGCCGTTGAGCACATCGAAGTAACTCACTGCCTTGGGATGATTGATGCCTTCAATGCCGGGTGAGCGCGGCACTACTCCGGTGGCCAGCACCACGCTGTCAAAGCCAGACAATGTCGCCTGGTCCGCGAAGGTGTTCAGTTTCACATCAACCCCGGCTAGCTCCAGCTGTCTTTCAAAGTAGCGAAGCGTTTCGTGAAACTCTTCCTTGCCCGGTATGCGTTTAGCGAGGTTGAACTGCCCGCCGATCTGATTGGCTGCTTCGAACAAAGTGACCTGATGACCACAGCGGGCGGCGGTGACTGCGCAGGCCAGACCTGCGGGCCCGGCACCCACCACGGCGATGCGTTTAGGCCTCATCGCTGCGACCACATTCAATTCGGTTTCGTGGCAGGCGCGCGGATTGACCAGGCAGCTGGCCAGCTTACGACTGAAAGTATGATCCAGACAGGCCTGATTGCAGGCGATACATACATTGATCTCATCGGCGCGGTTTTCACGGGCCTTGCGAACGAACTCTGCATCAGCCAATAAAGGCCGGGCCATGGATACCATGTTGGCATCACCACGAGCCAGAACCTGCTCAGCGACCTCCGGAGTATTGATGCGATTGGTGGTAATCAGAGGGACTTTGACCGATCCCATCAGACGCGCCGTCACCCAGCTGAAGCCGGCCCTTGGGACCAACGTCGCAATGGTAGGGATGCGTGCTTCATGCCACCCTATGCCAGTATTGATGATGGTTGCACCCGCCGCTTCCACCGCCCGGGCCTGCGCAACAATTTCATCCCAGCTATTACCATCCGGCAGCAGGTCCAGCATCGAGAGGCGATAAATGATGATGAAATCTTTACCGATCGATTCGCGAATCCGGCTGACGATTTCCACCGCAATTCGGTAGCGGGCCTCTGCGGCACCACCCCATTGATCTTTGCGCTTGTTCACGCGCGGTGTAGTGAATTCGTTGATGAAGTAGCCTTCCGAACCCATCACCTCGACGCCATCGTAGCCCGCTTCTCGGGCCAATCTTGCTGCGCGGACAAATCCCCGGATTTCGCGCTCTACGCCCCGCGCTGAAAGCGCCTTAGGCGTAAACCGCGAGATAGGTGCCTGGATGGCGCTCGGCGCCACACTCAAAGGGTGATACCCGTAACGCCCTGAATGCAGTATCTGCATGCAGATACGGCCATCTTCCAGATGTACGGCATCGGTCACCTGCCGGTGTTGGCGCGGCTGCCAGGGGAACATCATGCTGGACGCAAACGGCGCTAATGCTCCTCGCACAGTGGGGGCAAAACCACCCGTCACAATCAGGCCGACCTGCCCGGCTGCACGTTCCGCGAAATAGCGCGCGAGACGAGGGAAATCTTTGGCACGATCTTCCAGCCCGGTGTGCATGCTGCCCATCAACACGCGGTTCCTGAGCTTCAGAAAACCCAGGTCCAGCGGAGCGAGCAAATGTGGGTAATTACTGTGTGGAGCGTTTGCCTGTGCGTTGGCCGAGCCGCTCATTGCGGCTCACTCACCACAGGTGCCTGCTGCGCCAAACGCAGCGCCAAAGCCTGCACCAGGTCTCTCACCCGCTGCATGGGTTCCAGCAAGGTTTCAGCGATACGATCTTCCGATAAGGGTTGATCGAGAATACCAGCGGCAAAATTGGAAACCACAGCCAGGCCCGCATAGTCCAGCCCCAGCTCACGTGCCAGTGCCGCTTCAGGCAGGGCTGTCATGCCAGCCAGATCACATCCATCACGCTGAGCACGGCGGACTTCCGCAGCGGTTTCCAGACGTGGCCCCTGGAAAACTCCGAGACAGGCCTTATCCTGAAGCTCGATTTGCCGCTCTCTGGCCGCAGCCAGCAAGTGTTGCCGCAAATCGCCTTCGAATGGCCAGCTGAAATCCACATGCTGCAGTGGCACATCGGCAGAATCGCTGTATGTATGTGCGCGGCCCCAGGTGTAATCGACCAGTTGGTCCGGCGCGGCCAACGCACCTGGGCTGTAGACTCCTCCCATGCCGCCCACCGCATAAACACCAAGCACATGATCAGCGTCCGCTTCTTTCAAAGCCCACAGATTGGCGCGGTAGTTCACCCGGTGCGGTGGAAAACGGTGGGGGCTGCCATGACGCGGCAGGAACAGGATGCGCAACGGTTTGAGGGCAACTACCTGAATGGCGTCCGAATGGGGTCCAAAAGGTGTATCGATGGTGATGGATTCGGCCGCACCACCGAACTGGTTCAGCCCGGTGCCGCCGATCAGAGCCAGCGTGCGAGATTTACTCGCCATCAATCGGTAACCAGAGCGCGCAGTTCACCCAGATGACGCCAGTGTTCGTATACGTCCATGCCACAGCCGAACACGTATTTATCTTCCACGTCCTGGCCGATGAATCGTGGCAGTTCACCAGCGGTTTCACGGTCGTGGAGTTTGCGGACCAATACCGCGCTGTTCACGGTTCGGGCACCGCGCGAATGGCAGTAACGTTCGATCAATTCGAGGGTCAGGCCCACATCGTAAATATCATCAACGATCAACACTTCCTGATCCTGCAGATTCAGTCTTGGCGGTACCCGGAATTCCAGCTGTCCGCCTTCGGTGTTCCCGGCATAACGGGTGGCATGAACGAAATCCATTCTCAGCGGCATGGTCAGGCGCGAAGCAATCCAGGTGGCCGGCAGAATGGC
>JBGTHE010000403.1:0-5746 GCA_041746335.1 Lysobacterales bacterium
CAAGGAACGTTGTGCTGATGACCATCGCTCAACAAAGCATGGTATACACGCTCGGCTCCACGATTCATGGCCCGATAAGCAGAGCAGCAATACAAAACGATATCCACGCCGACTGCACCGAGCTCCGGACTGGTAAACAGCGGTGTATGACCAAACTCAGTGATATTAGCCAGAATCGGAACACGGATGGTGTTCCTGAACCGCGTGTAATCCTCCAGTTCGCGCATGGCTTCGGGAAATACCATGTCGGCGCCCGCCTCCACACAGGCAGCTGCACGGTCCATTGCTGATTGCATCCCTTCAACCGCCAGCGCATCAGTTCGCGCCATGATGACGAAGGCCGGATCTGTGCGTGCATCCACGGCAGCCTTGATTCGATCTACCATCTCAGACTGGGAGACAATGGCTTTGCCGGGCCTGTGACCGCAACGCTTGGTAGCGACCTGATCCTCAATGTGCATTCCTGCTGCGCCAGCACGTATCAATGAACGTACCGTACGAGCAATATTAAACGCTCCACCAAAGCCGGTATCCGCATCTACGAGCAGAGGCAGATCACTAGCATGGGTTATGCGATCCACGTCAACCAGCACGTCGTGCAAGGAACTGATGCCTAAGTCCGGCACGCCGAGTGAGTTGGCAGCAACACCCCCACCTGAAAGGTAAAGCGCTTTGTGCCCGATCGCCTCTGCCATGCGCGCCGTGTACGCATTGATAGCCCCCACCACCTGCAACGGTTTGTGCGCTCGAACAGCCTGGCGGAGTTTTTCTCCCTGTGACATCAGAGCAGGTCTTCGACTGCAAGCCGCTCTTCGCGCAACTCGGTTTCGGTAACCGTTATGCGTTCCCGGCTGAAAGCATCGATTTCCAGCCCTTGCACAATTTCGTAATCGCCACTCTTGCAAACGCAGGGGTAGGAAAAGATCACACCGGGTTCAATGCCGTAACTGCCATCGGCCGGTACCGCCATCGATACCCAGTCTCCGTCGGGTGTCCCCAGTGACCAACTGTGCATATGGTCAACTGCCGCTGAAGCTGCGGATGCTGCGCTGGATGCTCCACGAGCTTTGATGATGGCGGCGCCGCGCTGCTGTACATCGGGAATAAACTGGTCGCGGTACCAGGCAGTGTCCACCAGATCTGTCGCCGATTTACCTGCAACTTTGCTGAAGCGAAGATCCGGATACTGGGTAGCAGAGTGGTTACCCCAGATCAACATTCGCTGAATCTTGCTGTGATGTACGCCAGCGCGGGCGGCCAGCTGCGCAAGGCCTCGGTTATGGTCCAGGCGAGTCATGGCAGTAAAATTCCGGGGATTGAGATCAGGTGCTGCGGCACGGGCAATCAGCGCGTTGGTGTTAGCCGGGTTACCAACGACCAGTACTTTCACATCACGACTTGCTACGGCATTCAATGCCCGCCCCTGAGGGCCAAAAATTTTCCCGTTTTCGGAGAGCAGATCTTTACGCTCCATGCCCGGGCCACGGGGCCTTGCTCCGACCAGTAATGCAAAATCTGCATCCTTGAAGGCTACTTCCGCCTGGTCGGTAGCAACGGTACCAGCCAACAAAGGGAAAGCAGCGTCATCGAGTTCCATGCAAACGCCCTGCAGGGCTCCCAGAGCAGGAGTAATTTCCAGCAATTGCAGAATAACCGGCTGATCCGCACCCAACATGTCACCGGATGCAATCCGGAAACAGAGTTGATAGCCAATCTGACCGGCGGCACCTGTAATGGCCACTCGAACGGGAGATTTCATGAAGGACTCCTTGCGCTAATATCGGGGTGCTTGATAATGGGAAGTGATCGGTGCAAAAAGCAGATCACCAAACCTGAATATTATAGCCAATTAATACTCACGGCTTTATATTGAATTGGTTAATAGTTCACCCTTCCACCCTAATAATCTATGGAAGCTGCAGATATGCGCATCGTTGCGGATGAAAACATTCCGGGACTGGATGAGACCTTTGGAAAATTCGGGAGCTTACAGCGTCGCAAAGGCCGGGATATCAATTCTGAGGATGTTCGGGATGCCGATGTACTGCTAATCCGCTCCGTCAGTCGCATTAACGAACGATTGCTAAAGGATAGCTCCATTCAGTTTGTAGGCTCTGCCACGATAGGCATTGATCACGTCGATAGCGACTACTTACAGCGCGCCGGAATTCGCTGTTGCCACGCACCGGCTTGCAATGCGGATGCGGCGGCGCAATACACCCTCGCTATGATCCTTCTGGCTGCAAAAAAATCAGGGCGGAACCTTGAAGCCATGACTGCAGGTATTTTTGGCGGGGGGAATGTCGGCAGCCGCTTGCGCCGCTTGTTACCGATCGTGGGCATCAAGAAGGTCATAACATGCGACCCGCCACTGACCGATGCAGGACAAACTGGTCTGGTTGATATGCAGCAGATTTTGGAATGTGATGTGGTCTGTTTTCATGTGCCTTTGACTGTGAATGGCCCTTACCCCACCCATCACCTGGGCAACTCCTCATTCTTCTCAAAGCTGAAGCGCGGCGCTCTGGTGGTGAACAGTGCACGCGGGGCGGTCCTGGAGGCGACCGCACTGCGCAATTGGCTCAACTTGGGTGGAGGACAGGTGGCACTGGACGTCTGGCCAGAAGAGCCCACGATCGATGCATACCTGCTGAATAAAATCACCGTTGCCACGGCACATGTGGCTGGATACAGCCTCGACGGCAAACTGAATGGTACCCGCATGCTGTTTGACCAGTTTCTGGAATGGCAAGGCATTCGACAGGCTGAGCCACTGGCGCATTATCCAGCTGATCCCGTGACAATTGACATCAGCTCAGCAGATACATTGCCGGAGGTGATTCTGGCGGCATCTTTAGTGGAGGAAGATGATCAATCCCTGAGAGAATGTTTGCGCGAAAATGGCCGAATATCCGCCGTCGAATTCGACTCCTTACGTAAGAATTACCGCAGTCGTCGGGATTTTGCCGGAATCGTCCCGCAAAACTGCCCTGAGCACTTTCGCGAAGCGCTCAAAGCACTGGGGTTCGCACAAAGTTCTCATTGATTTTATTATGAAAACAGGGTAACGTGCGCCCCCGTTTACCAGATGCGCCATCGTGATTGAAAACCTCAGAAATATAGCCATTATCGCGCACGTCGATCATGGCAAGACCACCCTCGTCGACTGCCTGCTACAACAATCCGGAACTCTGGGAGATCGGGCGGCCCGTCCGGAACGAGTGATGGATTCCAATGACCTTGAAAAGGAACGTGGCATCACCATCCTTTCCAAGAACACGTCCATCATCTGGAATGACGGCGAAACAGACTGGCGCATCAATATCGTGGATACGCCTGGGCACGCCGATTTCGGCGGCGAGGTGGAGCGCATCCTCAGCATGGTGGATTCGGTGTTGCTGCTGGTGGATGCAGTCGATGGGCCCATGCCCCAAACGCGCTTTGTAACCCAGAAATCTTTCGAGATGGGCTTCAAGCCGATTGTTGTCATCAACAAAATCGATCGCGAAGGTGCAAGACCTCAGTGGGTGCTGGATCAGACGTTTGACCTGTTTGACAAACTGGGCGCCACCGACGAGCAACTCGATTTTCCTGTGGTTTACACCTCGGCCCTGAAGGGCTATTCCAGCCTGGAAGACTCGGCAAGGGACGGTGATATGCGTCCGCTGTTTGAATCCATTTTAAAGAATGTTGCACACCCCGATGTGGACGCCGATGGTCCATTCCAGATGCGGATTTCATCGCTGGATTACAGCTCCTATGTCGGTGTCATCGGGATAGGACGGATTCAACGTGGACAGATCAAAACCAACCAGTCTATTTGTGTTATCGACCGGGAAGGTGGAAAACGCAATGCCCGGGTCCTTCAGGTATTGGGATTTCACGGTCTTGAGCGCACTGAAGTCAAGTCAGCTTCGGCTGGGGACATCATCGCCGTAACCGGGGTTGAAGATCTGGGAATATCCGACACGCTGTGCGATCGCGATACTCCGGAGCCGCTGCCTGCGCTCACAGTGGATGAACCCACCATCAGCATGACTTTCCGCGTGAATAATTCACCCTTCGCCGGTCGCGAAGGCAAATATCTGACCAGCAGGCAGTTGCGCGAACGCTTGTTACGCGAAGCCAGTCATAACGTTTCCCTTCGAGTGGAAGAGACCGAAGACGCAGAACGGTTCAAGGTTTCTGGCCGTGGCGAACTGCACTTATCCATCCTGATTGAGACCATGCGTCGGGAAGGTTATGAACTGGCCATTTCTCGACCCGAAGTGATTCTGCATGAGATGGATGATCATAAAGAAGAGCCTTATGAACATCTGGTAGCTGACCTGGAATCCAGCTATCAGGGCTCCGTTATGGAAAGGCTGGGTGAGCGTCGGGCTGAACTACAGACTATGCAACTCGATGGTAAAGGCCGTGTTCGCCTTGAGTACATTATCCCTGCCCGCGGATTGATAGGGTTTCAAAATGAATTTCGCACATTGACAGCAGGCACGGGCTTGATGTTTCACATTTTCAGCCACTACGCCGCCTACCAACCGGGTGTGATTTCACCCCGAGTCAATGGCGTGCTGATTTCCAATGGTACGGGCAGGGTTGTGCCATACGGCTTGGTGAATCTGCAGGAGCGCGGACGATTGGTGGTTGAACCCGGCGTTGATGTCTATGAAGGACAGATTGTGGGTATTCACAGCCGCGCCAATGACCTGACCGTAAACCCTCTCAAAACCAAGCAGCTGACCAACATTCGCACCGTACTCAAGGATGAAAACATCCAATTGAATGGTGCTCTCAAAATGACGCTCGAACAAGCACTTGAATTCATCGAAGATGACGAGCTGGTAGAAGTGACGCCTGAATCAATTCGATTGCGGAAAGTTCATTTACTCGAACATGAGCGGAAACGCGCGGAACGGGTTCGCAACGAAGCCTGACGGCTTGACTTTATTGAGGAGTGCAGATCATCCGCTGGCTGCCGTCAATTTCGTTGAAAAGTCAGTTGCAAACCCAGCCACTGCTCCATACGATCTTTCTCGCGCTTGTTGATATCCGGCTTTATGGTAATGCGATACTTATCGGGGATGGCATGTTGAGTCTGGACGGACAAACTCAACACACGCCCATTACGAACCAGTAACAGTTCGGCATTTTCTCCGGGCTGCATACGCAACATGCGGTCTTGAATGTTCAGCCGGTTCACTCTCTGTCCATTGACCGCCATCAGCTCATCGCCGGGGAGAACTCCAGCCAGGGCTCCACTACCCCCGCGCACCACGGACTCTACAATCAACAAGGGTTCCTGACTCGACCATACCAGACCGAAGTCGGTTGGTACGGGACCACCTGCTAATTCGGCAGCCTGGCGCGCTGGAGTTCTTTCCAGCTGCAAGCCGTAAAAATCCAGCGCGGCATCAATGTCAGGGTCGGCCACCGTAGTCAACAAGTTAGCAATACCCAGTGCGACCTCCTTGCCTGCTCGCTGCTCCACCAAAGCTTCAAATGCGCGCGGAGGATATCCCCTGGAGCTGCTTCCATTGGGTCCGTACAAAAGGTACATTTCCCGCATGACGTCATCCAATGAATATTCCTGATCGCTAGCCTTGCGGATTGCGGTATCGGCCACCAAACCAATCAGTGAGCCCTTGCGGTAGTAACTGATGTCACTGTTGATGCTGTTGGCATCTGGCTTGTATTGCTTGATCCAGGCATCAAAGGATGCCTCTTCAGCAGTGCGCACTTTTCTTCC
>JBGTHE010000404.1:0-2028 GCA_041746335.1 Lysobacterales bacterium
CGGGAGTTTCGAATCTTCTATCCCCAGCTGATTGCAGACCTGCGTGAAATCTTTCTGCAGAGTTTCGAATCGGCCAACGAAATTCACCAACAATTCCCCTTCCTGATCATGCAGCATATCGTACTGAGACATGATGTGACGGTACTTGTCGTCCCACCCGGGAGGGGGCAAACGATGTTTGACGAAATCGAGAAAACTGCGGTGATGGAAATAATTGCGATAGCGATACTCGGAAACAATCCGTTCCCAGGGGTTACGGACAAAGCTGAATTTGAACAATTGATTGAATTCGGTTTGAGTCAGGTAGCCGCTCTTGAGGTACTCGGCGGCACTGAGATGGGAAAGCTTTTCAGTTCCACGATTGGGGTCAGTATTGTTTCCCAGCAGTAACTGGTCACGATCCGTATCCCAGTTTAACCCCAGTTTGTCCATAAAAAACTGTTCAATACTCTGGCCTGCCGTTTTGGGTATGTGCACGTACAGGCATGAGAGGGGCTGACAGATCATCGAGTCAACCAGACCTTCAATCCCTGTGTACCAGTACCCAGGTTTGCTTGTGTATTTTTTCTTGCTTCAGCAGTTCAACCCGCAGTTGGCGTTGCTCACAAGCCTGTTTGATCCAGTCGTAGCTATGGCGACAAATGCCAGCCTCATCCGACTCATGCGATCTTCCGATCCAGACATCACCTTTGTAGTCACGATGAAACAGATCCGGCGCTTTGAACGAAGTCAGAAAGCGGGCGCCGGGATTGGAGAAGAGCGCGAAACCATCGAGCATCTTCTCGATGTCTTTTTTAGGTGCATGGGTCCAGATGGAATGGGCGTGGAAAAAATCAAATTTCACGTCGAAACCCGAGAAATCGTATTGGTCATTATGCTGGAAGCGCGGTTGTTTGGTGTCGAAAAGTCCGGGTTCTACCAGGTGCTTTACCCCAGCCTGGAACATGAAGGTATTAGGTTCAATGCCATGGTAATTGCCAGAATCCAGAAAATGAATCATCCACCAGCCACCACATAAAGCGCCACAGCCGATGTCCAGCAGTTTGTGCCAGGGGTTGAGGCCGTGGCGGATCAGGGCCTCCAGCTGGGCTCGTCCGGTTTTCTCGAAACGCTCGATGCCGCAGCCAATTTGCGTGGTGACCTGGTACAAACGCTCTCCCCGCTGCTGCAGGGACTCCCCCGGGTCAACGGCTGCAATGTTGTCCGGCAACGCGCGTAATCCGGGTGAGTTCATGCACTGGGTCCTGTGGGTAGTTCAGCGAACGGAATCATACTTCAGACATGATTTCCTGGTACAGAGCCAGAGTCTTGCGCACGGTTTCATCGCTGTTGAAGTGCTGATCGATGCGAACGCGTGCTGCGGCACCCATGCGCTTACGGTCTTGGGGATGCCCATACAGCCATTCCAGTGCCACAGCCAGCGCAGCTTCGTCACCGGTGGGAACCACGATGCCACAGTCGCTATCTATGACCAGTTCGGTATTGCCGCCAACGGGTGTCACCAAGGGGCATACCCCATAGGCCATGCCCTCGATTACCGCCCGCGATAGCCCCTCGCCACTGAGCACAGGCAAACAACACACATCACTGGCAGCCATGATCGCCGGAGCGTCTTTTCGATAGCCGCCAAAATGCACGCGGTCCGGATGCGGCAATTTGGCCACTTCGGCATGAATTTCTGCATTGCCTTCATGGCCCAGAAACAACAAGTGAATGTTGTTTTCGGGCGAACACTTGCCCAAAGCCCGGATCAGCTCGGCTATTCCTTTGCGCGGACGCAGCCGTGAAGCAACTGTCACGACCATGGCATCAGACGGAATATTAAACGGAGTCAGGTCTGCCGGCTCAGACTGGTACCATTCCAGTTTGTGGCCTTTATAAATGGTTACAACTTTATCCGGGTCCAGTTTCAGGCCCAGCAGGCGAACATCCCGAAGCAGGTACTGGCGCACACCTTCAGCCACGCATATGATGCGGTCGATGCGTGGATTCAGAAAACGTACCCAGGACAACGGCGACCACCAGGTT